>PWFU01000008.1 GCA_003554185.1 Candidatus Dojkabacteria bacterium | reverse complement strand
GTTATGAAGAAAAAATAATGAAATTGAGTGAAAAACTAAAAAAAAGAAAATATGAATGTGGAAAATCCGTATGCTTTACAGTAACCCACCCGAAACCCCGCGAAATATTTGCAGCAGAATTTGAAGACAGAGTAGTACATCATCTCTTGGTTGGAAAATTAGAACCCGAATTAGAAAAAACTTTTTCATACAGTTCCTTTGCATGTAGAAAAGAAAAAGGAACCCTTAAAGCAAGTAAATACCTCAGAAGTAGAATGAACAAAGTAACAAAAAACAAAACAAAAAAAGCATATTATGGACAGTTTGATATAAAAAGCTTTTTTATGAGTATAGATAAGGGGAAGTTGTTAGAAATTTTGGAAGAAGAAATATCTAAAAAATTCAAAAAAGAACAAGAAGAACTAATGTGGTTGTGTGAAAAAATAGTAAACCACGATCCAACACAAAACTATGTAAATAACGGAGTTTTTGAAAAAATACCAAAACACAAAAGCCTCTTTGGAGTCAAAAAAGGAAAAGGATTAGCCATAGGGAATTTAACCAGCCAATTCTTTGCTAACGTATACCTGAATAAATTAGACCAATATGTTAAAAGAAACCTAAAAGCAAAACACTACGTAAGATATGTAGATGACTTTGTAATCCTCTCAGAATCATTTGAAGAAATAGTTGATATGAGAGAAAAAATATCTGAATATTTAGAAAAAGAACTTTTTTTAGAACTACAACCCTCTAAAGACAAATACGGTAGCATATATGGGGGTATAGATTTTGTTGGTTATGTAGTAAAACCCTCTCATGTATTAGTTAGGGATAGGTTAGTTAAAAATTTAAAAAACAAACTATATTTCTTTAACCAAGGATATTTTTTAGAAACAAAAAAATCAAAACAAGAATACCTCCCTATGCCTTCCCCACTAAGTAAAGAAAACGTGTCTAAGATGCTCTCAACCATAAACTCATACTACGGTTATTTAATACAAGGAAATACGTTTAAATTACGTAGGAATTTATATGAAAAACATTTTGGGATACTAAAAAAAGTTTTAGAACCCAAAGAACAATACATGTACTTTGGTATTATGAATGAATAAACAATTACCCTCAATATACAAAAGCTTCTATGAAATACAAACATACCTGTATGTATTAGTAAGACACTTCCCAAAAGATTACAAATATACGTTAGGAAATGATATTTTAAAAAAAGGCTGGGAAATATTAGATGGGATATTAGAAGCAAATAATGTATGTAATGAAGAAAAAAAAGAAAAGATAGAAGGTATAAGTGTGGGGTTTGATAAATTAAAAAACAGATTACGTTTTAGTAGAGATATGAAAATAATATCAAATAAGAGATATGGTCATTTGATTGAAATTACCGGGGAATTTGGAAAAATGCTAAGTGGTTGGCAAAACTGGTCAGAGAAACACAGTAGAGTGTAGAGAAATACTACCCTCTGTGTTTTGAATAGGTGGGGTTTTGTACAAACTCCTCGGCGACGCAACGAACACAATTATTATTGTTCGTATTAGTACGATTGTTATTGTTGACGTTACCATTATTAGGGCGGACTAAAAAAGCTACCGCTATTTCATCAACTTTTTAAACCACCGCAGAATTATTTTTAAAAAGAATCCTGCTGTATATTAATACCCATAATCGGGTGTGATGAACGACATTGTACAAAAGGTCCACATAATACTAACCATTGCTCTTTGAGTTAGCTAGTATCCTTTGTACGTGTATATTATCATTAATGGAGGTTATATTAAAATTATTTTCTAGCATAATTTGTGCAATACAAGTGTTATGCTTAAAAGCTTCTAGGGGGGAAAGGTAATAAAAGTTTTTACTCCATACCGTATTATGCTATAATCCTGAAGAATTTTATGAATAATATGTTTGTGTTTGTTTATGGCAGTGATGGTTCACCAAAATGAAAATATAGATGCAGCTTTGAAAAGACTTCATAGGGAAGTTATGCGTGAAAAGGTTTTAGAAACCTTGAAGTTTAGACAATACAGGATAAAAAAGTCAGAACTTCAAAGTGAAAAAAGAAGAGAGTGGGCAAAAATGAAGAAAAGAAGAAGAGCAGCTGCAAGAAGAGCTAAGTAAAATATTATAATTCTCTTATGACACTCTCTGAGCAAATCCATAAAGACATGCTTGATGCAGTAAAAAGTGGTGAGAAGAATAGGGTGGAAGTGTTGAAGTTGGCTTTGGCATCTTTGAAAAATGCAAAGGTAGAAAAAGGAGAAGAATTGGAGAAGGAAGAAGAAGAGAAGGTGTTGTGGAAGGAGTTGAGAAAATTGCAAGACGCTTATGAGCAATATTCAGAAGGAGGAAGAGAAGATTTGGCTCAAAGAGAAAAGGAGCAGTTGGAAATTATTCAAAGCTATCTCCCAGAATTAATGAGTGAAAAAGAAGTAAGAGACTTTGTTGAAAAGAAAGTATCAGAGTTAGGAGTTGATTCTCCAAAAGACATGGGTAAAGTTATGGGAGTTGTAATGAAAGAACTCTCTGGAAAAGCTGATGGTACATTAGTAAGCGACATAGTTAAGGAAGTATTGGATGAAGATTGAAGTCTTTAATTTTAATATACTCAGTGATTTTGAAGTTTCCAGGTCGAATTTGATTAGAGGTTTGAAGGAAATTTTTTTTGATGTTGATATCTCCGTTAATTTAGTTTTTGTTGAGAAGGAAGAGATAAAGAGGTTGAATAGGGATTTTAGAGGTGTAGATGAAGTTACAGACGTCTTAGCTTTTGGCCCTTATGATGACATAGGAGAGATTTATGTATATCCATATTTTAATGAAGGTAGTATAACGAAGGAGAATATTCGAGTTGTAATTCATGGAATTTTGCATTTACTTGGCTATGATCATGAGGAATATTTTGATTCTGAAAATCCTCAGGAAGAGATGTTTATTCTACAGGAGAAGTATTTAAAAGATTTTTATGATATAGTAGGGAACGGTTAAGATAATCTGTTTTTTATGTTACTTTTTGTAGGATTAGGAAATCCAGGTAAAAATTACGAAAAAACACCACATAATGCAGGTTTTAGGGCTATAGATAAGTTTAGGAGTGCTCTAGGACATTCTTCTGCATATACTGTTAGTGATTGGGAATTTGACAAATATGCTGAGGCAATGATTAGTATAGGGAAATCTGGAGATGAGAAGAGATTTGTACTTGCTAAACCTCTCACTTTTATGAATAAATCAGGTCGCAGTATTGGACAGTTGGTAAAGCGTTATGAAATTGATCCAGAAAAAGATATGGCTGTTTTTTATGATGACTTAGATCTAAAGCTTGGAGATTTGAAGATTGCAAAAGGAAAGAATCCAAAGGAGCATAAAGGGCTTAAAAGTATATTTGATGCTATTAAAGATCATAGATTTCTTAGTGTTAGATTAGGTATTGATAACAGACAGGGTGTAGATATTCCTGGGGAAGATTATGTATTAAAGAAGTATTCGGAAGAAGAATTAGCGCTTTTAGATGAAGCTATATCAGAATCTATTAGAAAATTAAGGCTTAACATTACAGTATAGTTCCCTATGGGAGACAAATCAATTGATATTTCGCAGACTATTGCAGAATGTTTGGATCATGATTTTGTAAAGATCAAACTTTCTAATTTGGAAAAATCTCCTTTGATTTTAAAAAATTTGCGAAAAGATTTAATACCTCTTGTGGGTAAAGTTCTTTTAAAAATCTCTGAAAAAGGTTTTGATATAGTATATTGTCAGGGTGAGGAAGAATTGTATAGTGTGGTGGAAAAATATCAGAAAGGAGTTGTTAAATCTTTAAAACTTTCGATTTCAGATAGGTTAGATATTAAGGAATTTGAAAATTCTGAATATGAGCGTGTTAAAAAAGTCTCTCAGGCTGGCGAGTATTCCCTTTTGGGTGATATCTTCATAATATGGCCTTTTAACTATGATAGTCCTGTTAGAATAAGTTTGTTTGATGAAATTGTTGAGAGAATAGATCTTGTTAACGAAGTTACTTTTCAAACAATAGAGGGTTTTGAAAAAATAGATATCTATCTTGATTCTGTTGGGGAGGTTTTTTCTTTTAATTCATCCAGAGAAGAGAAATACAGTATGCCATTGATATTGGTGCACGATAGTTTGTTTAATATTGATTTTGGTTTTGAGGGTTTAGATTTAGGTTTTAGAGATATTTCGGGTTTAGATTATTATCTGAACAACAAGAAAGTTGTTTCTAGGGTAATTGATGAATATGTTCAAAAAAATTTTAGAATTATTTGTTCTTCTAGAAATATTTATGAAGTTCAAAAGGTATTAGGAGATAGGGGATTTTTGTTTACTGATTCTGAAGTAAGTAGAGGATTTGTAAATAATTATTTAAAACTTTTAGTTCTCTCAGATTATGAATTATTTGGAAGAGTTAATTTGGGAGATAGTAATGATTGGTTAAAGCAAATTCTTCCAGGAGATTATCTAGTTCACGAGGATCATGGTATAGGAGTTTTTAATGGCATTATTGATAGGGAGGGGGACAGCTATATAGATATTCGGTATGCAAATAACGATATGTTATTAGTTCCAATTTCTAAATCAGAAAAAGTTTCTAAGTATATTGGTGGGAAGGGGCGGGTTCCTGTATTGACGACATTAAATAGTGGAGGGTGGAGAAGAACAAAGAGGAAGGCAAAGGAAGATGCTCAAGCTTTGGCAAAAGAACTTTTGCAATTATATGCAATGAGAAAAATTTTTAATTCTGAAATTGATGTAAGTAGAGAATACCTTGAAAATTTGTTGAAATCTTTTGTCCAAGATTTTGATTTTGAAGATACAATTGATCAAACGTTAGTTACAAAAGAAATATTGGATGATATGACGGGTGACAAATTAATGGATAGGTTATTGGTTGGTGATGTAGGATTTGGTAAGACTGAGATAGCTATGAGAGCTGCTTTTTTGTCTCTAAGTATGGGAGGGCAAGTTGCTGTATTGGCTCCAACGACTATATTAGTATCTCAACATACTTCTGTTTTTAAGAAAAGGTTGGAGAGTTATGGCTTTAGAATTGCTGATCTTTCTAGAGGTTCTTCAAAGGAAAAGCAAGAAGAAGTATTGAAAGGGTTGGAAAATGGAGAGATCGACCTTGTTATAGGGACGCATAGTTTGTTAAGTGATAGAGTTAAGTTTAAGAATCTTAATTTGGTAATAATTGATGAGGAACAGAAGTTTGGGGTTAAGCAAAAAGAAAAATTAAAGAAGAAGAGAGTAGAAACTAACGTCCTTTCTATGTCAGCCACACCTATACCTCGTTCAATGCATATGTCCCTTTCTGGTATTAGGGATATTAGTATGTTGTTTACTTCGCCTGAGGGTAGAAAATCTATTTTGAATTACTTTAAGCCTTTTGATTGGGATGTAATAAAAGAGGCTGTGGAGTTTGAAGTGAATAGAGGAGGGCAGGTATATTTTTTACATAACCGGGTTTCTGATATTCATTTTGTTGAGAAAAAATTAAATGAACTTTTTCCGGAGTATAATGTTGGTGTTTTGCATGGACAAATGAAGCCTAGGGACATTTCTAAGGTTATGAACTATTTTTGTGAACAAAAGATTGATGTTTTAATATGCACTACCATTATTGAGAATGGTATAGATTTGCCAAATGTCAACACCTTGATAATTGATGATGTCTCTTGTTTTGGACTTTCGCAGCTTTATCAAATTAGGGGGAGGATAGGCAGATCGGATACTCAAGCCTATGCTTACTTTTTATCAAAGTCTATGAAAGGTAAAGTTGCTTCTAGGTTAGATGCTTTGATGGAAGCTCAGGATTTGGGTAGTGGTTTTCTTTTGGCAAATAGAGATTTGGAGATAAGGGGGGCGGGTGATTTGCTCGGTAGCTCCCAATCAGGAAATATTAACTCGGTTGGGTACGGATTGTTTATGAAATTTTTAAACGAAGCTATACAAAAAAACACAAAGGAATAAATTTTTACTCACATTTAATATTGCTTTAAAATTTTCTTTGAGATATCCTCTAATATGTCTCAAGTACTCTATAGAAAATATCGTTCTCAGAATTTTGACGAATTGAGGGGACAGAACCACATTTCTCCCATTCTCAAGAATGCTGTTAAGAAGGGTAGTATATCTCACGCCTATCTTTTCACCGGATCTCGTGGTACTGGAAAAACTAGTGCGGCGAGAATATTTACAAAAGCTATTAATTGTTCCAAACTATCCAAAGGAAATCCATGTAATAAATGTGAGAGTTGTAAAGCCATTACAGATGGCAAATTTATGGATTTGGTAGAAATAGATGCTGCATCTAATAGAGGAATAGATCAAATTAGGGAATTGAAAGAGAGGATAGAATTTAATCCAGTTGAAGGTAAATACAAGGTATATATTATAGATGAAGTACACATGCTTACCAGTGAAGCCTTCAATGCTCTTTTGAAGACTTTAGAGGAACCTCCTGAGCATGTCATTTTCATACTCGCTACAACCGATTCTCATAAGTTACCTCCGACAATACTCTCCAGATGTCAAAGATATGATTTTAGATTAGGATCGGATGGAGAGATAGCTCAATTAATTGATGATATCGCTAAAAAGGAAGGTATTAAAATAAGTTCTGAAGCAAAAGACATACTAGTACATAATGCTAAAGGGAGTTTTAGAGATGCTCTTTCATTATTAGATGTCGTGTATAGTGGGCAGTTGGATACTGCTAAGCCAAAAGAAATAAATGCAAATGAAGTAAAGGATATTTTGGGAATTCCAGACTCCACAATGGTTTATTATTTACTCGAGAAGCTTGTTGAAAACGACAAGTCTGCTGCTTTAGAAATGGTGGAAGAAATTGATAGGGAGGGAGTAAATCTTCAACAGTTTGTGAAATATACATTGCAAATGTTAAAAGATATTCTTACCAAAAAGATGAAGGAAGAATTAGATGAGAATGAATATTCTTTTGCTAAGGATTTGGATATACAGGATATTGTGATGTTGATTAATGGTTTTTTGAAAATTGAAAGAAATTTGAAGAATTCATCTATCCCAGTTTTAGAATTAGAAGTTCTAGTAGGAGAGATGAATTTTAATAGTCGAGAGGTAAGTGAGGCCAAATCTACAAGTAAAACTAAGGGAAGTAGTACATCTCAAAAGTCAAAACCAAATAATCAAAAAGATGATCAAGGTAAAAGTGCAAGTAAAGATAAAAAGGAATCTAGTGGAAAAGAAAAGAAGCAGAAGGAAGGAACAGGTTTGACTTTACAGATAATTAAAAAGGATTGGAAGAAAGTAACTAAGAAAATACAGCCTGCTAATGGACATTTATTTGCTTTTTTGGATAGAGTTAATTTAATGAGTTTTGAAAATGATAAATTGGTTCTTGAAGTACCTTTTCAATTTCATAAAGATAGAATAGAGGATCCAAAGAGTCGTGAAGCTATTCATATTGTTTGCCAGGAAGTTTATGGTACAACTTTTTTTTATGAATGTGTTGTAAATTCTCAAATTGTTAGCAAAAAAGAAGCTGATCCCTCAACGATTTTACAAAAGCAGGATGGTGGGAAAAAAGATAAGGATGGGGATAGGAAGAGCAAATCTAAAAAAGGGAAGGGGGTAGATGAAGCAGAGAAAAAGAATCCTGAGGACATTTTTTTAGAGATGTGAATTTAGAGTATATTTTAATTCTTCTTTTTTCTTGATAGAATCCTATGAGTTTAATTAAATTTTAAGAGATATTATTATGGCTAATCCAATGGGGCAAATGAAAGATATGTATAAAATGCAGAAGGAAGCTAAAGAGATGCAAAAGAAACTTAGGAAGCAGAAAGTTACCGGGGAATCTAAGAGTGGGAAGGTTGTTATTCATATGAATGGGGCACAAGAATTTGAGGATATTGATATAGATGAGAGTCTATTAGATCCTGAAATGATTGTTGTTTTGAAGAAAAACATGGAAGAAGCGTTTAAAAACTATCAAAAGAAATTACAAAAAGAAATGATGAAAGATTTTGATATGGATAAATTAAAGGGGATGTTGAATTAATGTCTGCATTACCTAGTGCTGTTACCAAAGTTATAGAGGAGTTTGAAAAGCTTCCAGGAGTAGGACCAAAGTCTGCTGCTAGAATGGCTTATCATTTTTTGAGATCTCCGAATAATGATGCGGGTAAGTTGGCAAAGAGTCTTTCTGAAATGGAAGAGAAGGTGCAGTTTTGTGAAAAATGTTTTAATGTAGCAGAAGCTTCTGAGTGCGATTTATGCTCTAGTTCTAATAGGGATCAAAGTAAACTTTGTGTTGTCGAAGAGCCTTTAGATATTGTTGCTTTTGAATCTTCTGGCGTTTATGACGGACTTTATTTTGTGCTAGGTGGAGTTATATCTCCTGCAGATGGAATAGGTGCAGAGGAACTTAGATTTTTTGAACTTAAAGGTAGGATTGAAAAATTATTGAAGCAAGGGAGTTTGGAGTTAATTATAGCTACGAACCCGAGTTTGGAAGGAGAGGCTACAACTGAATATATCAAGGATTTAATTAAGGATTTTTCTGAAGTTACATTAAGTAGGTTGGCTATGGGATTACCTACAGGTGCCGATTTGGAATATGCTGACAATCTAACGCTAAAGAGGGCGTTAGAGGGTAGAAAAGATATTTAATTATTGTTTTTATGAAATTATATAATTCTCTGACAAAACAAATAGAAGATTTTAAACCTTTAAAAGAAGGTGAAGTCTCCATATATAGTTGTGGACCTACCGTCTATTCGGATATGCATGTTGGAAATCTTAGAGCTTATGCTGAGTGGGATATATTACATCGCTCTTTATTATATCTTGGCTACGATGTAAATAGGGTTATGAATTTTACAGATGTTGGTCATATGAGTGATGATGATGATTTTGGTGAAGACAAGCTAGAAGAATCTGCAAGTAAGCAGGGGATTGATCCCTTTGAGATAGCAAATAAATATATTAGAAGTGTTCTTAGTGATTTCTACAAATTAAATTACCTTAGTCCATCCGGAGAGTTATTAGATCCTGAAATTGATTTGGAAGAACTTAAAAAACATAATTGGGTAAGAGCAACTGATTATATTGATGAGATGATTGATTTTATAAAAAAGCTTGAAGCTAATGGATACACTTATGAGACTGAGCAAGCAGTATATTTTGATGTTATGAAATATGAAGATTATGGTAAATTATGTGGTCAAGATTTAAGAGAAAAGGAAGTAGGTGTTAGAGATGAGGGTGAAGTTGATGAGGAAAAGAGAAATCCTGCAGATTTTGTTCTTTGGATGAAGAAAGTTGGAAAATACAAAAATCATATTATGTCGTGGAATTCTCCCTGGGGAGAAGGATTCCCTGGTTGGCATATAGAGTGTTCTGCAATGTCTTCTAATTTATTAGGAGAAAAATTTGATATTCATACGGGTGGTGTAGATCTTATTCCTGTTCATCATTCTAATGAAAGAGCACAAAATTGTGGTGTATATGGACATGATTCTGTAAGATATTGGTTGCACAACGAGTTTATTCGGACGCCCAAAGACGAAAAGTTGAGTAAAAGTAGAGGAAATGCATTAACTCTTGAGGATATAATTGATGGTGGAATTGAACCTATGGATTTACGTTTCCACTACATTTCAGTAAATTACAGAACTCCTCTTCAGTTTAACTGGGAGGTTTTAGAAAAGAGTAGAAGGGATCGTATATCTCTTTTGAACAGAATAAGGGATTTAGATGTTGAAGATTATTCATCTGGTGAGTTATTGGAAGATTATGTAGAAAAATTTAAAGATTGTTTAAGAGATAATTTAAATATTTCAAGTGCTTTAGCTCTAATTTCTGATTTACTTAAGTCGGATGAGAAATGTGAAGATATTGTAAAAACAATATTAGATTTTGATAGAGTTTTGGGTTTGAGAATTTATGAAAGTCTTCAAGAGGATGTTTCTGAAGAAGTTAAAAAGCTTTTAGAAGAGAGGAAAAAAGCAAGAGAAGAAAAAGATTTTGAACAGTCAGACACCCTTAGGGATGAAATAGCAAAGCATGGATTTAAAGTAATGGATACTCCTGAGGGACAAAAATTAGAAAAGATATAATATGCAAAATACACAAACTTTCAAATTAAAAGAGAATCAAGTTAATGAGATATATGATTTACTTCTTTCTTTTGGTCAGCATCTGACGAATCCAAATCAATATGTTAAGTGGCATATAAAGGGGGAGGATTTTAGTGCAGTTATGTATAAAAGTGGGAAGTTGGTTTTACAGTCTTCAAATGATAGTCTAATTGAAGGGGTGTCCGAAAAATTATCTAAAACAGATTCTAATATAGAACCACATATTGGTTCAGATGAAGTAGGAAAGGGAGATTATTTCGGGCCTTTAGTTGTTTGTGCTGCATATGTTTCTGATGAAGAATTAAAAAAGATTAAAGAACTTGGTGTTACTGATTCAAAGGATTTAAATGATGAAGATATTGTAAGAATAGCTAAGGATTTAAAGGTTGATTTGTGTCATCAAGTAAAGATTATTAAGCCTAAGGAATATAATGATTTGAATTCAAAATATCAGAATGTTTCAATTCTACTTGCAAAAGCTCATTCTGAAGTTTGTTCAAAATTATTTAGAGATTTAAAAGAGGAAGGTAAGAAAATTTCTTTTGTTTCTGTAGATCAATTTTCTAAAAGTAAAAAAAGGTTAGAGAATGAGTTTTCGGATTTGGATTTACTTTTAAAACAATTTCACAAGGGAGAGAGGGATATTGCTATAGCTTGTGCTTCAATAATTGCTCGTTATGAGTTTTTACAGGAGATGTCGAAGATGGAAGAAGAATATCATTTTAAGTTTCCTTTGGGTGCAACACATGTTATTTCTAAAGGAAAGAAGTTTGTAAAATCTTTTGGTGAGGATGAATTGTATAATGTTGCGAAGGTTTCTTTTAAAACTACTGAGAAGATAAAGGGGAAAGGTTTTTAAAAACCCGTCTTTATATTGTATAATTGGGCGTCTTGGAGGGGTGCCAGAGCGGTCGAATGGAACGGTCTTGAAAACCGTCGTAGGAGCAATCCTACCCAGGGTTCGAATCCCTGTCCCTCCGCCATAGTCAAAAATCTAGCCAATTTTATGGTAGCAAATGGGATGCTTATTCATTTTTTAAAAATAATGTTTTCACGAATATTTTCTAAGATTAGATACTAATATTTTAGATTGAATTCTGTGAAAACTTTTTTATTCTTTTTCATTCTTATTTTGTGTTTTTTTACTTTTACAACCGCAATATATTCTGATGGTTTTTATTATAATGATGCTGATTTTCTACATAATGAACTATATGTAACTCCCATTCTGCATATTAAAAAAGATTTAGATCTTGAAAATGAAAAATATTCATTGAGTTATGAAGAGGAAGAAATTTCTGGTTTGGAGGAACCTGTTTTGGGGGAAAATGTTTTCTGGGATGATCATGTGGTGGAAGTTGATGGAGGGGTTAGGAGGAAAATAGGGGTGAATGATAGGGTGTTGGTTGCTCCTCATACCCAGGTTGGTTTGTCAGCTTTGTTGAATAATTCTTCTGGACATGAATTAATATCTGATTCTTGGATAATCTTCTTATCAAAGAGTGATAAAAGTGAGGATTGGAATAATTTTGGTTTTAATTATTCTTCAGGTTCTGTTTCCTTTAATTTTGCTGGTGAACGGATAGAGCTCGTGGGTTCACGTCATAATCCCTTTGTGGGGGAAACATTTGAAATAGCTGAAGATGAATTGTCGACGTATGATTTGGAGACTTTTGATATATTGCAGCCTTTAGAGGTTGTTAATTATGAGTACAATTTTTTATTTAATAATGAGGGTGATTTACTAGTAGAGATTGAGAATGAAGTAAAAAATAATTTTGGAGGTGAATTGAAGGGAGTAGAATACAGTCATTATGATTATTCGCTTGAAAGGGATTTTAGTTCTGAAGAGGTCTTTGTGTATGAATATGAATTAAATTTTGGTTTAGATTTTGGTATTGGTACAAATATTTTTGAAGGTTTTAATATATCTGTACCTAAGTATTCTGAGTGTATTGCAAGAGGGTCATTACTTGGTGATGATAACTTTGATCCTGATACTAGAATAATGAGTCTTAGGAGAGATGATTGTAATTCTCATCTAGGTTGGATGAGGAGAATTTCTGATTTAGATTTTTATCCTGAGGGGCGTACTATGTGTATAGATTTAATTCCTCACAGCATAATCGGACAAGAGTTAAGACATAATATTTCTGAAAATGTGTATGATGATATAGTTGTGAGTTTTGTTAAAGATTCAAAAGAGGATTTTTTCTTAGGAGAGGATTTGTCTTTTGAATTTGTAATTGAAAACCGAGGGAAGTCTAGTTTAAAAGATTTGATCATAGAAGTGGATTATCCTGAGGAATTTCAAAGTTTAAATTCTTCTAGTTGTGAATTTGAGAATAACATTGTAATTGTGTCCGAATTGCTTAGAGGTGATTCAAAGAACTGTGAACTTATTTTTGAGATAGAAGAGGATAAAGAGTTTTTGCTTTTAAAACATGATTTAATTTTTGCTGATAATATTTCAGATACAAAAAGCTTTAAATATTATCCAGATTTTGAATTTGACTTGTATTATGAAGGTGATGATTTTCTTTTTGAAAGTCATTATGAAGATATAGATGTTTTGAAAAGAGAGGATTGGGACATTGAAGGATATGATTTTTGTCAAAGATTTTCTGCTCTTGGATTATACAGGATTATATGTCCTTTGTAGAAAGTTTGTTTTCTTGGTATTATCAATACTATGAAAATTTCTTTTGGGATACCAGATTATGTACAAAAAGTGGCCCGTATATTGGCTAAAGAAGGGTATAAATGCTACCTTGTGGGTGGTGCTTTGAGGGATATTGTCTATGGAAAAATTCCGAAGGACTATGACTTGGCTACTGATGCTAAACCTGATGTTATGTTGAATATTTTTCCTAAGGCTGTGTCTACAGGAGCAAGATTTGGTATGGTAACGGCCTTGGTGTCTGATAGGCATGGAGAAGTTAAAGAGGTTCAGGTTACAACTTTTAGAAGTGAAGAGAATTATGTTGATGGCAGGTGGCCTGCTAAAGTCGTTTTTATAGATGACTTGGAAAAAGATTTAGGGAGAAGAGATTTTACATTCAATGCTATGGCTTTGAATTTAACTGATGCGACACTAGATGGTAATGAGAGTGAAAGAGAGTGGGATCTATATGATCCATTTAATGGAGTGCGAGATTTGGGGATTAAAGTTGTTAGAGCTGTTGGAACTCCCCTGGAGAGGTTTAAAGAGGATGGATTAAGAGCTTTCAAAGCTTGTCGTATGGCTTCGCAGTTGCAATTTGATATTGAGGAAGAGACTTTTAATGCAATAAAAGAGGCTTTACCGGTTGCAAAGAAAGTTTCGATGGAGAGAATAAGGGATGAATTTGTTAAAATGTTAACGGAATCTCCAAAACCTTCCATAGGGGTAGATTTGATGAGAAGGACAGGACTTTTAGAGATATTCTTGCCTGAGCTTGTGGAATGCTATGGAGTTGAGCAAAAACTCTATCATATTGATGATGTTTATTGGCATTCTCTAAAAACCTGTGATGCTGCATCTGATAGTATAAAAGTCTCTGCTTTATTACATGATATTGGAAAGCCTAAGCAAGATACGGGAGATGGTCGTTTCTATGGTCATGATATAGAGAGTGCTAAAATCGTTGGTGAAGTAATGAAAAGATTAAAATTCCCCAAGTATGAAATTGATAGTGCAGTTAAGTTGGTAGAAAACCATATGTTTTTTTATCCTCATATTCAAGAAGATATGTCACAGGAGGAGATAGATAAAATTAATGAAAGGGCATGGTCAGATGCGGCAGTACGTCGATTTATATCTAGAGTTGGGGAAGAAAATATAGAGAATTTATTCCAACTTAGAATTGCTGATGCAGTAGCTAATCCTAATACTGCATTTCATCCTAAAGAAATAGAAGCTTTGCAACAGCGTATTTCGGAAGTTAGAGAAAAAGATATGGCTTTGAAAGTCACAGATCTCGATATTAGTGGGGGAGATATTGTACAATTGGGTGTTCCTAAGGGCCCTCAAGTTGGAGAAGTTCTTAACTATCTCCTTGAGAGGGTTTTAGATGATCCTTTACTTAATACAAAGGATAAATTAATTTCATTAGTAAAAGATTATGTCAAACAACAGGAAGGTAACTAAAGCTATAATTACTGCTGCTGGTTTTGGTACGCGGTTTCTACCCACTACTAAATCCGTTCCTAAGGAGATGGTTCCGATTTTAGAGTACCCAACGATCCATTATATAGTTAAAGAATTAGTAGAGTCAGGCATAGAAGATATTGTTGTTGTTACAAGGAGATCTATGCCTGCTACAATGGAGTATTTTGAGACTCATATGGAGGTTGAGGATTTTCTTAAGGGTAGTGGTAAAGACGAAATTTTGGATAAGGTTCAATTTACAAATAATATTGCAAATTTCGCTTTTATAAATCAAGATTCAACTCTGCCGTATGGTTCTGGCTCACCTGTGCTTTCTGCGAAGCAATGGGTTGGGGATGAAAATTTTGTAATAGTCTATTGTGATGATTTAGTTCTCTCTGATGTGCCTGCTACAAAGCAATTAATAGATGTATTTAATAATGAATCTGATTCTGAGATGGTAATTTCTGGGCAAGAAGTTTCTTGGGATGATGTAGAGAAGTATGGGATTCTTGAATACGATCAGGAATCTACTTCTGGGCAATTAAAAGCTCTTGTTGAAAAACCTCCAAAAGATGAAGCTAAGAGTAATTTGGCTTACTATGGTCGCCATGTATGTACTCCGAAATTGTTTGATTACTTGGACCCAGAACAAACAGAGGAGGGTAGAGAGTTCTTCTTGTCCGAGTGTATTCATAGAATGGCAAAGACAGAAAAAGTTTTAGTTAAAGCAGTAGAAGGAGAATGGTTAACTACCGGCGATCCTTTAAATACGCTTAAGGCTTCTATTAAATATGCCCTTGAGCGGGAGGAATACAAGGATAAGCTATTGGAATTTATCAAGGATTTAAATTAGATCCTTGCATTATTTATTTACTTGTGCTAAACAGGTAATAAGGATTATTTTTGATACTTGTTTTGATTTGTTTAAACTACCTAATGTCTTTATAATTTGCTTTCTTTCAGTTACTGTTTTACTCCTTTCATCTTTTTTGGTGCATAATCATTTAGATGTAGATTTGTCTACCTATGCTTCTCAAGATTCTACAGAGGCTCAGATGGAAGAAAAACTACAGACCCCTCATAGAGGTAATGTTTTTAGGGTCCAATTTAATGAAGCTGCAACCGATTTGCACAAATTAAGTGTAAATCATATGTATGGGAATGCTGAAGTGGAGGAAAAGTATGAAGAACTTCCCGAATGGTTAGAAGGGACACCGTTTGAAAAAGTAAGGTATGTCACATTGGAAGATGGGATAACTGAAGAAGAGCTTAAAGAACAGATGGCTCAATATTATGATAATGCTTATGTAGACAAGGTTACACCGGTTTACGAGCAAAGGTTATTAAATTCGGGTTGGGAAGAAGATGGTGAGGGCAGAGTTATTCCAAATGATTGGGATGAAGAAAAACATTGGTATTTTGATAAGATTAATTTACCTGAGCTTTGGTATGAACAAGATTGTTTGCAGGAGGCTGAGACTTGTGGTGGTCAAGAGGATGTTGTTGTTGCGGTTATAGATACAGGTTTAGGATTGGATAACTATGAAGGTAATTTTGATTGGGATGGTGAGGATTATAATAACATCCAATATGGACAGGCGTCCGAAATAGAAGGGATAAATATATGGGAGAATCCTAATGTTGGTGAATTTGGAGATGGTGTTTGTGGTGATCAAAACGGTGTTGATATGGAAGTTTGGGTATGGAATAGAATATATTCTGGTAAGGACACTGGTGCTGAGGATTTATGCGAACAGTCAGATTTTGAAAAAGAAGGACAACCCAATGATGATGATGGGCATGGGACATTTGTTAGTGGTGTTATTGCTTCTGCAACAAACAATGAAGAAGGAAGTGTTGGGATGGCTCACGATGTGAGCATTATGCCCATAAAAGCGAATGTACCTTTCTTAGGTAGTTTTTATTCGGATACTGTAGAATTCTCTATATATTATGCAGTTGAAAATGGTGCCGATGTTATAAATTTGAGTATTGGAGGTGAGTCAGATCCAGAATATGAGGATGCTATAAACCATGCTTATGAAAATGGGGTTACTGTAGTTGGTGCTTCCGGCAATAGTGGTGAAAATTTGGATGAGGTTATGTATCCTTCAGCTTATGAGAATGTTATTTCAGTAGGGTCAGTTAACGAGGATGGCACTAGGAGTTATTATTCACACCATGGAGAAGATCTTGATTTTGTTGCTCCGGTTGGAGATGGCTCAGATGTTGGGGAAGCAATGTGGCATCAAAGATTAAATTGTGATTCGGAAGAATATTGTGATCTAGAAGACTCAGAGCCTGATTTCACTAATTATGAAATGGATTTTGGGATAGGAACTTCGTATGCAGCTCCTCAGATAGCAGGTGCAGTTGCCCTTATTAGCAGTATAGATGGGGATTATACCCCAAACGAAAAGGAAAATATTTTGCGAGAAACAGTAGAATATCTTGGAGAAGGAGGAGAGCATGATTTAGAAACAGGTTATGGAATGTTGGATTTACTTGAATTGCATAACTATTTGGATGATACACCAAGTTATACTTTAGAGTATATAGCAGGTGATAATGGTGAATTAATTGGTTTAACGGAACAGACAGTAATTGAAGGTTCAGATGGAGAAAAGGTAGAAGCAATCCCGGATGAAGGTTATCACTTTGTTGAATGGGATGATGGAGT
>PWFU01000087.1 GCA_003554185.1 Candidatus Dojkabacteria bacterium | reverse complement strand
TCGGGGAGACAGGACTCGAACCTGCGACCTCTGCTTCCCAAAAGCAGCGTTCTAGCCATCTGAACTACTCCCCGTGGAGGGAATTATATATAAAAAAGTGATAAATTGAAAGGTAAAAACACTAAAAAGGAGGTAAGACCTCCTCTTTAGATTAGAATAGTTATTTCTACTTAATTGCATCCATTAATTTGAATGCATAGTCAGTTAGCATAGGTAGTTCAAATTTCTCACCGTTATTAGCTTTAACCATACCAATGACAATTAAAATCAAAATTGCTAATGATACTAAAGGTGAAAGACAAGCGAGAATCCAACCTATAATAGGGACTACTCCAATAATCATCATTATGAAAGATAATATCAGACCAACAATTCCGACCATAGTGTACAAAGCCCCATAGTATCTGACAAACTGATCCTCTTTTTCGACAAAAAGAAGAATTAGACCTACGATAGGAATACACGCCAAAATGGCCTTCACCTTGTTTTCCTCATTGAATCTAATATCTCTTGTACTAGAGGTTTGACTTTTCTGCTCTGCCATACAAAATAAGAATAAAAAATTAAATACTTTACATATCCATTATAAATGAATTGATACATAATACCAATTCATTTTTTCAGTGTATCCTAAAAAATGATAAAATGCAAAGAATATTCTAAGATATAGTTTGTAAGATTAAATTCCTTTGTAAAATTTTATGATTTCTCTTAAGGAAATTGAAGCAAAATCTGAAAATGGTGAAATATTACTAAAAGATATTAATGTCGAATTTATTAAAGATTCTGTGAATCTCGTTTTAGGAGCCAATGGTGCAGGGAAAACAACCCTAGCTAAAATTATTCTGGGGGATGAGGACATTAAACATACAGGTAAGGTTTTTCTAGGTAAAAAAGATATAACTAAAGAAAAGATGTATGAAAGAGCTAAAAAAGGGATTTTTTTAGCACACCAATCCCCTGTAGAACTATCTGGTGTCAAGGTTTTAGATTTTCTACATAGCTCTTATCAAGCAATCCATGATAAAAGTATTGATATTTGGGAATTTTATGATATGGCATCGTCTCAAATTCAAAGAGTGGGTTTAGATGAAATATTCCTGCGTAGAAATGTTAATGAAGGGTTATCAGGTGGAGAAAAGAAGAAATTTGAAGTTTTCCAAATGTTGATATTAAAACCAAAAGTAGCAATATTAGATGAAATAGATTCTGGGTTGGATATAGACTCAATTAAAAATATATTTGAGATCGTAGTTAACTACCAGAAAGAAAGAAAATCAACGATTATAATTATTAGTCATAATACAGACATATTAAAATATATTTCACCTGCGCAAGTAATACTTTTGGATAATAAAAGTGTTAGAAAGAAGGGAGGGGAGGATTTAGCTAAAGAAATTTTAGAAAACGGTTATGTTAAATAAAAAAGAATTGCCAAAAGGTTTAAATCAATCAATTATTAAAGAAATTTCTAAGATTAAAGATGAGCCTAAGTGGATGTTAGATTTCCGCTTAGATTCATACAAAAATTTTTCCAAATTATCCAATCCGTGTTGGGGGCCAGATTTATCTGACCTTGATTTTCAAGATATAAGGTATTATGCATCTGAGGGTAGTAATGTAAAAAATTGGGATGATGTACCTGAGGATATAAAAAAGACGTTTGAAAGATTGGGAATATCCCAGCAAGAGAGGGAAATGCTTGCAGGCTTATCAACACAATATGAATCTGAAGTAATCTTTAGCCAATTGAAAGAAAGGTGGAGTTCATTGGGAATAATTTTTGAGAATATGGACGTTGCATTAAAGAAATATCCAAAACTGTTTAAACAATATTTTAGTAAATTAATTCCCAATAGAGATAATAAATACGCTGCTCTTAATAGTGCTGTTTGGAGTGGTGGTTCATTTGTATATATACCTAAAAATGTAAAATTGGAAATACCAATTCAAACATATTTTAGGATTAATACAGAAAATATGGGACAATTTGAAAGAACTCTAATTATCGCTGAAGAAGGCAGTGAAATTCATTATATAGAAGGGTGTACAGCTCCTCAGTATATGACAAATTCACTTCATGCGGCTGTTGTTGAAATTTATGTTAGTAAGGATGCAAAAGTGAGGTATTCAACTCTGCAGAATTGGTCTAAAAATGTATATAATTTGGTAAATAAGAGGGCTCAAGTGGAGCAGAATGGAACCATGGAATGGGTAGATTGTAATATCGGATCCAAGGTTACAATGAAATATCCTTCTTGTATATTAAAAGGAGATAAATCTAAAGGAGCGATGTATTCTCTTTCTTTTGCTAAAGATAGCCAACACATTGATTCTGGTGGGAAGATGATTCATTTGGGAAAAGATACTAAAAGTTTTATTTATTCAAAAACCATAAGTAAAAATAGAGGAAAAGGAGTATACAGAGGAGAAAGTAGTATAAGTAAAAAGGCTAAAAATTCTCAGGCATTTGTGAATTGTGAAGGACTTATTTTAGATGATAAATCAAAGTCATATTCCTATCCGTTAAATAGCATAAATAATACTACAAGTATTATCGAACATGAGGCTAAAATATCTAAGTTATCTGAAGAGAAATTAAAATATCTTATGTCTAGGGGATTAAGCGAACATCAAGCTTCCCAATTAGTAGTCTCAGGTTTTGTTGAGCCGATAATCAAAGATTTACCAATGGAATATACTGTAGAGTTAGAAGGTATTATTGATTTGTTTATTAAATGATTATGACTGAAATAAATTTGGAAGATTCTGAAAAATCTATACATTACAAAGTAAACCAGAGTGAGGAAATACAACTCTATCCTAGAGAACTCAATGATTTGAATTGGGAGAAAAAAATAGATTTTGAAATAGTTGCCTCAGATATTAAGAGAAAAATAGTGTATAGATGTGTTGCTAGGAAAAACACAAATCTTGATATGACATTTAGGTTATATACTTCAAACAAAAAGGTAGATAATTTAGAAATTAATTTGGAAATTCATATATTAAATCTTTCGGAAGAGAATAATATAAATGTGAGGCCATTTCTAGAGATACCTAAAGAAAACATTAGTTTTGAACACAAAGTAACTATTGGTGCACCAAGTAAAGACTGGCTCAAATATTTAAATAGTAGGGGGTTAAATAATCAAATTTCTACCGAATTAATAGTTAATAGCTTTTTGAATAATTGTTGACATTAGTTTCTGAGGTGGTATACTAGGGTGTACTATGCAGGTAAATGTTACGGAAAAACAAGAAGAAATCCTCGTTTTTATAAGAGATTTTTACTTAGAAAAAGGTAAAGCACCCTCTTTAACTGAGTTGCAAGAAAGATTTGAAATCAAGTCAAAAAGGGGTGTAGTTAACCATCTCGAAGCGCTTGAAAAAAAGGGTTTCATAATCAGAAATGGGCAGCCAAGGGGTATACATTTACAGAACGAAAAGAACTTCGATTATTTAATAGGTATACCTATATTAGGATATGCCAATGCAGGTACTCCCTTAGCATTAGCTCAAGAGGAATATATAGGTAATCTGCAAGTAGATAAAAATTTGTTAAAGGGGAGAGAAGATGTTTTTAGTGTTATTCTCAAAGGTAATTCTATGAATAAATACAAGATGAATGATGTAAAATTAGAAGATGGTAATTACGCGATAGTTGATAAAAGCTCGGAGATAAGAAATAATGACGTAGTTTTAGCTCTAATAGGCGATTGTGCAACGGTTAAGATTTTTAAAAGTTTTGGAGAAATCCTTGCGCTATACCCTTATTCTTATGATCCTCAAAACCAACCTATATATCTTGATAAAAAACGGGAAGATGATATAAATGGTAAAGTCATAATGGTTTTAGAAAAACATCTCAAGAATTAATACTCATCTTAAATTATCAAATTCTTATATGAAGAATGAAAATGATCTTGAAAGTTTAATAAAGGATTTAGTAAGAAAAACACCAAAACAGTATAACAACCTTGTTATGGATAGTGTTTCTTGGATTCAAAAATTCCATGCGGGGCATAGAAGGTTGTCGGGGGAAAATTATGTTTTTCATGCTCTAAGAGTTGCAAATATAGCAGCGGATTTTAATTTAGATACAGATAGTGTTATAGCTGCTCTATTACATAGTGTTTTGTACAGAGCAAGAGGGAAAGATTTAGAAAAAATTTTGAATAAAATAGATAATATCTTTGGAGGAGATGTATACAAATTACTTAAAATGCTTGAGAAAATTAATGAAGGAACGGACAGTGAAGAAACAGATAGGGAAATAATTACTAGATATATTTTAAATAATGCTGAAGATATAAGACCGATATTAATTAAATTGGCAGACGTTTTGGATGATGTTAGACATATAGAATATTTATCTGATGAACAGATAAAAACAAAAGCAACAAAAGTTTTTGATATATATGGCCCGCTTGCTTCTTATTTAAACTTAGAAGAAGTAAGAAAAGAAATTGAAGAAACAGCTTTTAAGTATCGCAGGAATGAAGATTATGAGTTTATTAAACAAAAAATGGAAGATGAAGGTTTGAACGAGGAATTATTGAATAAATACATCGAAAAACTGGATATGCTTACTAGCAATATTTTGGACTATAAACCTAAAATTTTTGGAAGAATCAAAAACAAATATAGTGTATATAAGAAGTTAAAAAAGATGGAAAATGAGGGTAGGAATACTAAGATCTCTGATATAAATGATCGTCTTGCTTTATCCATTATTACTCAAGATAAGGAAGATTGTTTTCTTATAAAAATGCTTTTAGAAGAAAAAGCATACATTGATGAACGAGAAACCGATGATTATATTACAAATCCTAAACCAAATGGTTTTCAGGCTCTTCAAGTAAGTGCAATTTTTGAAGATATATCTTATTTGTTTGTTGAAATACAGATACTTACATATAGAATGTATTATATTAACAAATATGGCCCGGCTTCTCATCTGGCATATAAAGCTAGTAAAAGTAGGTTTGCTACACCTACAAATTCGTACGATTGGTTGAAACAATTGCATCGTAAAATTATGCGCTCAAAATACCTGAGGAAGCAAGTTCGATCAGTTCCTATAAAAGCTGATATTTTTAATGAAAACATTTATATTTTTACACCTAAGGACAAGATAATAGAATTGCCCAAGAATGCAACTGCTTTGGATTTTGCTTATAGAATTCATACCAATGTAGGGCATAGAGCTACTTATGCTGAGGTAGACGGGAAGACTCAAGGGTTGGATGCGGTATTAAGAACTGGACAGGTGGTTAAAATTATTCCCTCTGAAGAGAAAAAGTATCCTAAAAAGGAATGGTTAGAGTTTGTAGTATCGCCTTCTACAAAGGACAAAATTCGTAGAGGACTTAGGGAAAAAATGGTGGCTTACACTTCAAATTCTTCTTCCTCTACCAAGTTATAGTCTGAAGGGATGTATTCTTTATCATAAGGCTCATCAAGAGCTACAAAATCAAACTTGAATTCAAAGCTTTTTTCGTTTTCTAATACAATTTTCTCAATATAGCTATTTTCTGGGTCTAAGATGATTTGAGTATTTAAAACTTTTCTTGTTCTATAATCATTTACAGGAGTGTAAAAGGTCCAATCCCAAGACCAAGTGTTTTCATCAATTTGATTTACAACATTTTTATTTCTTGTGTAATCATCAATTAAATCTTGTAAAATGTGCTGTCCAACGAAGTTTCGGTAGTATAAGTCTGAATATTTATCTACTACGAAATAAGTGTTATTTTCTTCAGACATAATATACTTATTTCCCTCTTCGTCCCAGACAATTTCTTTGCCTTCTCCTGGATTGAAATACCTGATCTGTCCTTCATGAAGATAGGTAGGATCTGCTTCATCCCCCAAAGTTAATTTGAGACTCCCTCTTTGCTCTTCGCCATCTACAACTTCAGTATAATCTAAAGCTAAGCCTCCACTATCTAGTATCCGATAATGTCCATTCAATAATTTATTGATTGACTTGTCTAAGTTATTATCAATATCAAAATCATTTTCATCATCTTCTTTAGTTTCATCGTTATCCTCTTGTTCAATGTCTTGTACTATATATGTGGCACTGTCGTCTTGAAATATAGGTATAGAGTCACGATTTATGTATATCAAAATCAAAACTACAGCAATTAAAACAACAAGTATTAGATACAAAATAAAGTGAACAAGAGAATTTTTTTTCTTTGTAGGGTGCACTGGTTCTTTGTCTTCTGTTGGAGGAATAGGTGATTCTGTATCTTTATCTTTTGATTCTTGTTCAACCTCCTTTGAAATTGTTTCGACTTGAGGAGTTTCTTCTGTTTTGGGTAACTTTGTGCTTTGTGAGAGGGTTTGTTCCTTAGTGCTATCCTCCTGTACTTTTTCTTGGATTTCATCCTCAGCAGAAGGTAGAGTATCTGTTACTTCTGGAGACGTGAAATCATCCGTTTTGCTTTTTTCTTGAGATCGTAAGGTTTCTTTTACCTCTACAGTATCCACCGGTTGTTTTTCATGTCCTTCTTCATATCTTTTTTTAGATGGATATCCTTCCCCGGAGAAATCTATGCCTTTTATAATATCTTCCCGCGATTGTATATCTTGATTTACATCTGTCCATTCAGGGAATTCTGGTTTTTCTTTCGCTTCTTCTCGTTGAATTTCTTGAGAGTGGTGTTTGTGATCTTCTCTCTCAGCCATCAAACCAGATGAGCTGCTTGCATCTTCTGCAGTAAGAAGTTCTTCTTCTTTGGTTTTTTCTAAACTATCTGTAGAGGAATAATCTTCTGTTTTTTGTTGAGGCTTTTCATGATGTTCTGGCTGTTCCTCATCTGTTGGCTTAATCTCTTTCTCTTTTTCTTTTTTATCACCTTTTTGTTTCTTATTATCTTGAGAATCTAGATCACCAAACAAAAAGTCATCTATGTCAAAATTACTCATATTTTTTTATTAAAATTTTATTTTCTTTTGGCTTGTGTACCATGTTTATCGTAAAATTGGATTGCATAGTCTAATTCTGTATTTTCTTTGGCATATTTATATATATCAATACCCTTCTGCCAAGCTTCGCATGCTTGCATCATAGCTTTAGCCCCAGCTTTTGTGCCAAGTGGATGCGCGTGTACTCCTGCTCCCATAGTTGTTATGAAATCAACATCCTTAATTTTATTTATAAATTCGCCTAGTAGAACGGGATTTAAACCACCTGAAATTATAGGGCAGGTAGATCTAATTTTTCTCCAATTTTGATTAAAATATTTATTAGTTTTTTTACTAGCCAAATTTTTGTAGAAATTGTTTAACTGTTCTAGCTCCTTATTCTCTTGCCAATCTTTCTCTTTTGAATCCTTGATGTATTTACCTGCGTCACTATTTTGTTTGGGAAATTTTAACCAGTCTTGTTCAAAGAAAAACCCATCATATTCATAAAGAAGAGCAAGTTTGGCAGCGGTAATGTCATCTATATCTGTTCCAGCCATTTTTCCAACTCCAGCTGTACCGGTATGGATTCCAGATACACCTGCTAATCTTGCAAATTTTGTAAGAACTGGAACTGTATAACCAAAGGAATTTTCGGATCTTGTGAACGCTGCGTGACCAGCACGATGGAAGTGAAGGAAAACATCTGGGTATCTTCTTCTTATGGTTTGTACTGCTGTCCATCCAGCAGTAACACCATCTACTAAAAAGGCATAACTGCCAGGCTTCATTTTTCCTTTCACATATTCTGCCCTCTCAATCATTGTATCAAAATCAGCTGCAGAAACATTAAATGAATGAACTTTACGCTGATTTGTCTCTCTTTCAGCTTCCTCCATAGACTCTTTTATATAATCTACCATTTTGTCAAAAGGACAGAAATCTTGGTTTGCTTGAGGTTCATCATTTTTAACAAACATTCCTCCTCCAGACCAAAAGTCATACGAGACCTCTGCGTATTCTGAGGCTGTTAATCCTATTTTAGGTTTAATTATTGTCCCAATGATTGGCATATTATACGCTTTTAGGTACTCACGCATATCTGTAAGAGTGTAACTGGGACCATCATATTGGTCTAACATGGAATTTGGGAACCAAACATCAAGTAATCTGCATTTCTTTAAATCTGCCATTCCAAAAATGTTTCCTGCTATGAATGTTAGAATGTTTTGTATATTACCTCCTCTGTCAAAAATTCTCCAGGGATATGCTATCCATATAAGATTTCTCTCCTCATCTACTCTGTATACTATTGCTCCCATTGCATCAGAAAATTTAGTAACTGTGCCTACTTCAATATTGGAACCGTTTGAAGACTCGGCAGCCATTTCAGAGGCTACTGCCATTAAATCTTTACCACTCTGTACACCTACCTCAAAAACTGCTAACAGATACTGATCATTGTAGACCCGTTGGTCATTTAAGCTGATATATTTTTCTTGCATCCTCTTGATTTAAACAATTTTATCTAGAATAATATAAAACATTTTTAAAGCAATTGCAATTTGTTTTATTTTATATGATATTATTTATAGACTAAACTTTTATTAAGAGTTATTTATGTGTGGTATATTTGGTTATAATGGTGCAAAAGGTGCACCATTCAAGGTGAAGGAAGGCCTAAAAAGATTGGAGGATAGAGGATACGATTCGTGGGGGGTAGCAGCCTTGAAAAACAACAGAATAGATATTTATAAGAGGGTAGGATCTATAGGGGAGGTTAATAAAATTCCGTTAGATGAAGATTCCTCCATAGCTATAGGACATACTAGATGGGCTACTCATGGAGGCGTTGAAAATAAAAATGCACATCCTCATCTTTCTTCAGATGGTTCTTTTGCTTTAGCTCATAATGGTATTGTAGAAAACTTTCAGGAGTTGAAACAAGATTTGCAAAGTAAAGGGTATGAATTTTCTACAGAGACAGATACAGAGGTGATTGTTAAGCTTGTAGAGGAGCATTCGAATAAAAATATAGATTTTACAGAGGCTGTTCGTAAAGCGTTTAAAGATCTTAAAGGAAGAAACACGATAATATTACTTGATGCAACTAAAAGTAGGATATATGCTGTTCGGAATGGTTCTCCTCTCGTAGTAGGTATAAAAGATGATGAAATATTTATAGCTTCGGATACTCTATCTTTTTCCAATGAAACGAACCAAATAATAGAGGTAGAAAATAATCAAATGGTTGAAGTTAATAGGGGAATTAAAAAACTTGAAGTAAGTAACGGTGATGAGGTTGATTATAAGATAAAAAAGATGAACTTGGAAGAAAGCAGAATAGATAAAGAAGGTCATCCCCATTTTATGATTAAAGAAATTATTGAACAAAAACACACGATACGCAATGCTACGCTATATAGTTATGAAGAATTATTCCCATTAATAAATTCGATAAGGCAAGCTGAGCATGTATATACGGTTGGGTCAGGTACGGCCTACTTTGCTGCTTCCCAGATAGCATATATTTTAAGAAGGGAATCTCAACTTAATGTGACTGAAATTAAAGCCTACGAGATAAGTAGTTACAGAGATTTATTCAAAAAAAACGATGTAATTATTGCTGTAAGCCAAAGTGGAGAGACAGCAGATACTATAGAGGCATTGGAAGTTGCAAAACAAAAAGATATGACCGTTGCTAGTATTGTAAATATGATAGGCTCTACGATAGGGAAAATGTCTGATCACCTGTTTTTAGCTAGATCAGGGCCTGAAATTTGTGTAGCTGCAACAAAATCTTTTACTGCACAAGTAGCTTGGGGGTATTTGGTAGCATATAGTTTAACGAATAGATTTAACAGATTTCAGGATAAGGTCGATAAATTGACTACAGAAATAGAAAAACTTTTTGAATCAGGAATTGTACAAGATATTGGACAATTAACTAAAACTCTTGTTAAAGAGGAGCATTTTTTTGTTTTAGGGAAAGGGAAAAACTATAATATTGCTTTGGAAGGTGCTTTAAAGGTAAAAGAGACTTCATATAAACATTTTGAAGGTTTTGCCTCAGGAGAGCTTAAGCATGGTGTTATTGCTTTAATAGAAAAAGGTGTACCAGTATTTTTGATAGTATCTGAAGACGAAAACAAAGAGGATATGCTTAGTACTGCCTCAGAGGTTAAATCTCGAGGTGCTTATACAATTGGAATTGCTAGAAATAATAACGATTTGTTCGATTATTTTATAAAAATGCCAAATTTAAAACAACTAGATCCTTTAATTAATATAATACCTTTCCAAATTCTATCTTATAAACTAGCTGTTGCTTTAGAATTAAATCCTGATAAGCCAAGAAATTTAGCTAAAAGTGTTACAGTAAAGTAGTTAATTATTTCGTAGTTTTTTCTCGATTGTTTTGGCAATTCCTGTTGGATCTAATCCCAAATTTTTTAAAATAAAATCTCTCTTTCCGTGCTCGATGAATTTATCTGGAATACCCATTCGGTGTACTCTATAATCTTCCTTTTGTCTATCCGAAATTAATTCTAAAACAGCTGACCCGAATCCACCTATCAAAGAATTCTCTTCTACAGTAAAAACTTGCTCGTATTTATCAATCATTTCTAAAAATAATTTTTCGTCCAAAGGCTTAGCAAATCTAGAATTAATTACTCCAACGTTTAATCCTTTCTTCTTTAAAATTTTTGAGGCCTCTATACTTCTACTTAACATAGAACCATAAGCCAAAATTAGCGCGTCTTTACCTTCTTTTAGAATCTCACTTTTTCCTAGTTTAATCTCATCGTTTTTATAATTCATTTTGGTAATATTTTCTCGAGGGTATCTTATGGCCACAGGGGTTTTCATATTTAAGGCAAATTCGAACATTGCCTTAAGTTCTTGCCCATCCTTTGGTGCCATTAAAGTCATATTTGGGAGATGTCTGAGATATGTTATATCAAAACAACCATTATGAGTTGCACCATCAGGCCCTACAATACCAGCTCTATCAATTGCAAAGACTACATGATTATTTTGTAAACAAATATCATGAAAAATTTGATCATATCCTCTTTGTAAAAAAGTAGAATAGATTGCTACTACGGGAGTTAAACCTGCAACTGATAATCCGCCAGCGAGGCTAACAGCATGTTGTTCACAGATTCCCGTATCATAGAATCTTTCTGGGAATTTTTTAGCAAAAGTTTTCAGTCCTGTGCCATCGGGCATAGCCGCTGTAATACCAACAATCTTTTTATTTTCCTTAGCATGTTTAGTAATAGTTTGTGCAAAAACATCTGTGTATGCACTAGTTTTCCTCTTTTTTTCTTTTGTTGATAAACCATTCTGAGTATCAAAACCTCCTGCACTATGAAAACTTGTTGGATTTTCAAATGCAGGTTCAAAACCTTTACCCTTCTCAGTAAATGTGTGTAACAGTATAGGTCCTTTTAATTTCTTTGCAGCGTTTATTGTCTCTATCAAAGAATTAAAATCATGTCCATCTGTTGGACCAAAGTAGTTAAATCCTAATTCCATAAACAAGTTTCCTAAAGTTGCATTCTTTTTGACTAATTCAATAGTTCTTTCCATGGTTTTGTTTAGAGGTTTGCCTATAGCGGGAATTATTTGAAATAGTTCATTAATATCTTTTCTTATTTCAGAATAAGCTTTTGTAGTCCTTATACTATTTAGATACTTTGAAACAGCTCCTACTGTTGAGGAAATAGATATATTATTATCGTTTAGGACAACGATTAAATCACTTTTTAAATCTCCTGCATGATTTAAGGCTTCTAACGAAACGCCTGTGCCTATGCCGCCATCTCCTACGACCGCTATAGAATGTCCTTTTTTCTTCAAGATATCTTTTCCACAGGAAAGTCCTAAAGCGGATGATATTGCACTTCCACTATGACCACTGGTGAAAGGATCATATCTGTTTTCATATTTGTTAGGGAATCCACTCAATCCCTGATATTCTCTGAGGGTTTTAAATTCTTCTTTTCTTCCGGTAAGAATCTTATGTGTATACGACTGGTGTCCTACATCCCAGAGTATATGATCTTTTTCTAAATTAAAGCAGTAGTGTAAAGCGATAGTTAGTTCCACAACTCCCAAATTGGAAGCAAGGTGCCCCTGTCTTTCTGATACAGTATGGATAATAAGGTCTCTGACTTCGCTTGAAAGTTTTTCAAGTTCCGAAATTTCCAGTTTGTGTATATCTTTTGGTTTGTTTATTTTATCAAGTATTTTTGCCATAGGGAGCAGTTTACAAAAGATACAGTTTATATTCAAGCCTTTTTGCAAAAAAATAGCAAAATAATTAACGATATCTAATAGAATGGGCAATATCTGTTAATTCTTGTAGTTGTAAAATAAGTTTTTGTTCTGTTTTATTTAAATTTTCAATATTATTAAATCGGTCTTCTAAAGTTTTTAAATAAATTTCATATTCTTCCTGGTTTATTTCAATCAATTTAACAATGAGATCTATTTCGGCGGCAGCCATTTCCTCACTTTGATCGTTATATGTTTCTTCCCAAATTTCTTCAATTTGTTCTACTAAATTTTTTAATTCTGTTACATCTTTGTATTCTTGTTCCATAATTATAGTTTCTTTGTTTTAACAACATCCAAGAAAAGATTAATTAGAACCCTCACTTTATTATCCTCATGCAAAGATTGAAGCATTAGGCGGGAAATCCTGTTTTGTAGAAACATAAAATAGTTAATATATTCATCAGTTTCTAAATCCTTTATACTCCGCATATATTCATCATACAAATCATCTTCTTGCTGGGTTTCTATATCTTGATGAGCTTTTTCAATAATCGAGCGTTCCAGGGATTCTAGGTATTTTTCGGATTCTGAATAATCTTTTTTACCCTTTTCAAAATCCTTGTAGTATTTAGTAATATATTTTCCTCGAGCATCAAACCTAGCCATGCTAACGAATATAAAATTGTCAAATCTTGCAAGTGCGAAATCCATTAAACCTTCTCTTAATTCTTCATTTATTTCTTTCTGGGTATGTCTTATGAATTCGCGGTATTCATCAGGAGACGCTTGAACGATTTTTTGTTCATATTCAGTTATTTCATCTTCATTTGAAAACTGTTCTAGATGTTTTATTTCATCTAAAAAACTTTTATTTTTTGAATTTTCTTCGTTTTTTCCCTCCATAATTTTTAAGAAGACAACTTATGACATATTATATCATACTATAAGTTAACAAGGTGAAAAATACTGTTAAAATAAAGCTTTTTAATATATAATTAAATATATGACAAACAAAGTAAAACAAATGCAATTTGACTTTCAAAAGGATGATAAACAAAAGTTTTTGTATTTCGATACAGAAACGACTGACATTAATGAGAAAGAAATAATACAGCTGGCTTTTCTAACGGATGATTCAAAGCAGTTTAATATGTATTTTAAACCGAGGGGAGAGATATCTTACAAAGCAATGTCTGTGCATCATATTACCCCTGAAATGGTAGAAGATAAACCTTACTTTGAGGATGCAGTCTTCGAAGGGCAAAAGCTTAGAGATTATTTAAACCAGCTTGCACAAGAATATATATGGGTTGCTCACAATGTTGAATTTGATCTAGAAGTTTTAGGAAAAGTAGGCGTGGAAATACCTAATACGATATGTACTTTTAAATTATCCAGAGATCTTCTTTCTGTAGATCAAAAAGATGAATATGATTTAGAGAGTTATTCTCTACAATTCCTTAGATATTATTTAGGTTTGTATAAAACCGAGAACAGGGAAAATAATTTTGCACATGATGCTTTAAGTGATGTTTATTTTTTGAAGGATTTATTTGAATATCTTGTAAGAGAATTTAATTTGGATTTAGAAAAAATGTTTAATATTACAAAAGCTCCTTTAATAATTCGTAATATGCATTATGGGAAACATTCAGGTAAAAGTATAAAGGATATTCAAAGAGAAGATCCTAGTTATTTGAGTTGGATTGTAGATACTTGGGATGATAAGCCTGACTTGGTGTGGAATGTAAAAAGGGTTTTAGGAGATTCAGGATAATACTTATTTTATCTCTACACCACCAAATATAGCTGTACCACCTATTCTCAAAACAGGCGATTTTTCATTTGGTACTGCATCAACCTTTTCTTCCCATCCTCCTAGTAGAGCAGAACCCTCTGATTTAATAATAACGTTTTTAGGAACTATAATAGTAACACCACCAAATAAAACGGTTATATCAATATTAGCTCCATCTTTGTCAATTTGAGCTTTTGTAAGATCAAGTTCTGTTCCACCAAACATCGTAAAAATGTTAGATCCTTGAAAATTCTTTGAATTTACCTGCTTTTCAATTCCCGTAAATATTGAATTTACTGTAATATGACTGTCAGAAGATTTAATTCCAGTTGATTTAGAAGAACCCTTAAACAATATAGATAAGCCGATTATAATTATAATTACTGGCCATAACAGGGACCAAATACTTATATCGAATATTATATTCAAAAAGAATAATATACCAATGACTGTTATAATAATTCCCGCTTGGCTTTTAGCACCAAACCAAATTGAAAGGCCAATGATAATAAAGATTAGAGGCCATAAATATGATAACAATTGCCCAAATGTAATACCGAAAATTGCAATATTAAATTGATTAAACAGTAGGCTTAGTCCGATAACTGTAATGATTAAACCCAACAGAAGTTTTGTATAGTCTCTTTTCATAATAATTTGTAGATTAAAATTATTTAATTTATAACAAATTGACCAACACCAACATCAACATCAAATTCCAATATTATTTCAGCATCATCGTAATTACTAGATTTAATGTCTTCTAAATCCCTACCTAATCCAGAGACATCTTTATCTCTCAGTTTAATTGAACCAACTCCCAAGTTGCCGTTTATTGTATATCCAAAATCCTCTGGTATGTTTACAACAAGTTGCCCAGCACCAATTTTTGCCTTAATATCATTACGAACGTCAAAATCATCTTTAATATCCAAGTTTAACTGTCCAGCTCCAACATCAAGTTGTAGCTTTTCTATATACATTTCGGCTAGAATAGTATTTAATCGTCCAGCACTCGCAACCAAATCAAGAGACTGGATATTATAATTATTTAAATCAATATCGGCACTTCCGGCACCTAAATCAAAAGCCAAATCTGTAGGAATATCAGATTGTCCCATTTTCAAAAAGTATTTTGGAGGATTCCTTGTTGTGAAAAAGAACCCATTACTCCTTTTGTTCAAATCTATATCGATATCCAAATTCCCTTCATCAAAATTCTCTATTATTTCAGGAGTATCGTAAGTTGTTGGGTATTCTGCGTCCAAGCTAAGATAGTTATCAGAGTCCTCGTTAACCAGACTAAGTTGCCCAACATTCATATTGATATGAATAGTTTTCGATTCAACATCTTCATAATCTTCAATAGATATACTTGCCTCATCTTCAACACGAGATGTATCTTCGACATGGTCTAACCACTCAGTAAATCTATTATGCATAGTATTAGGTAGTTTATCAGTGGTAGTCACTCCAATAGCGAACAAAAATACTAAGAGAAATACAATAATTGATATAACTCCGATTATAATTCTAAACACTTTACTTTCCTGAACAATTAAATTTAATCCGGCAAAGATTATTAACAAAGGCCAAAATCTCAACAAAACAGACCAAATTTCCCAAGTGATTAATCCTGTTGTGTTTAATAAAAATACGAGACCAAGGAATATTAGAAAAAAGGCGAATACATAATCAGAACCACCTCGATCTTTTTTTTCACAAGACATATTTGTTTCTTCATCAACAGCATCCGAACTATTTGTAGTTTTTTTAGCAGGCACTATAATCCAAAGAATGATATAGAGTAATAAACCACTGCCTCCTGCAAAGAAGATAATAATCCATAAAAATCTAATGAGTGTTGGATCCATATTAAAATACTCTGCAATACCACCAGCCACACCCCCAATCATCTTATCTTTATCTGATCGATACAATCTTTTACTTTTAGTGCTCATTTTGATTATGTTACAAAAATTTAACCGATCATATAATATACTTTTTAAATCCTATTTTCAAGAATTATATCCAAATTATTGTAGAAAGAATAACTATTTAATATTCTCTTTCAGCTAAGTAATCAGTAATTGCATAAAGGAAATCTTTTCCTTCGTTTTTATATTCTAGTTTATTAAGTTCTTTTTGAGCTTTTTGTACATATTTTTTCAACTCTTTTACGGAATAATCAAAAGATCCAGTATCTATAATAATTTGTCTTACTAAATCCGCTTCTTTGTCAGATAATTTTTCCTTCCCCAGTAATTTATTTAAAATATCTTTTTGTTTTTTATTGGAATTTTCGTAAGCTTGTAGAGTAAGTAATGTCTTTTTATTTTCCTTGATATCTGATTTAGCACCTTTTCCGGTGATATCGTCTTTACCAAAAACTCCTAGAATATCATCCTGTATTTGGAATGCAATTCCACAGAATTTTGAATATTCCATTAATATCTTATGTTCATCTTCTCCTCCTCTAGCTAATATTACGCCAGAAGAAATAGGTAATTCAAATGTATATGTTGCTGTTTTGTAAGTATGAATCTTTAAGATATCTTCTTTTGTATAATTGGATTCGTATGCAAGTAAAACATCATGAATTTGTCCGAGAATAACCTCACTTACTTTTGTAGATATCAAGTTTGTTAAATCTGATTGTTTACTTTTTTCTAAATTTGAAGAACTAACAATCTCATAAGCTAAGAGACAAGCCATATCTCCATTCAGGATTCCCATTGTGTTACCAAAATGATAATCATCTTTGTATTTTTGTATTTTTGAATATTCTTCAAAAATTTTATGAACTGTTTTATCTCCTCTTCTAAGAGGGGATCTATCCATAATATCGTCGTGTATGAGCAAAAAGGACTGAATAAGTTCTATATAAATAGATGCCTTTTTTATTTCTTCTAATTCTTTGTCAGAAAGCATTGAATAAGTGTAATACATTAATGCAGGGCGGATTCTTTTACCTCCCCTTAGAGTAAATTCTGAGAGTGTTTCTAAAAAAGATTTTACAAAGGGAGAAAATTTCTCATTTTCAGCTACTTTTTTATTGAGAAAATTCTCTAAAATTACATCTACATCTTCTTTGTATTCCTTTAGTTCTTTTTTAATATCCATTTATCTATCTTAAAGAATTATCTAATTCTAAAACAATAGGAGCATGATCTGACCCCATTATATCATTGAATATATACGAATCTTTTAGATGTTTTACTAGATTTTCTGAAACAAAGAAATAATCTATTCTCCATCCCCCATTTCTTTCTCTAGCTTTAGATTTATAATCCCACCAAGTATAGTTTTCTGGTTCTTTATTAAAATATCTAAATGTATCTATAAATCCTGTGGTTATTAATTTATCTATCCATTCTCTTTCTTCTGGTAAAAACCCTGAAATTTTTTCATTTTGTTTTGGTCTTGCTAAATCAATTTCTTTATGTGCAGTGTTTACATCTCCACATACAATTATCTTTTCTCCTTGGTCTATTAATTCTTTTAAAACCTCTAAAAATGAATAGTAGAAATTTATTTTGTATTCCAAACGTTCTGAGGAAGATTTGCCATTTGGGAAATATATATTAAATAATTTAAAATTATCAAAGTCAGCTTGTATAACTCTACCCTCGTTATCAAATTTTTCATCCCCAAAGGTGTATTTTACTGCTTTAGGAGATATTTTAGTATACATTCCAACACCACTATATCCCTTTCTTTTTGCAGAAGAAAAATATGCTTCGTAATTTGGAATATATTTTAAGTCAAAGGTTAAATCTTCTTCAGAAATTTTGGTTTCCTGAAGACAAAAAATATCTGGAGAAATTTCCCAAATTTCTTCTAAGCTATTCTTTCTGTGAATAGCTCTAAGACCATTTACATTCCAAGATATTATTTTCATATTGGGAGTATAACAAAATTTTTATGTTTATTTAAAAAGTGTTATTATCTCTGACTATGATTATTAAGAACAAAAAGCAATTAAAGAGGTACAAAGAGGTATGTGATATATCTACAGAAATTTTAAAACAGATTAAAGATTATATAGCCACAGGCAAGAGTACTTTAGATGTAGATAAATACGCTGAAGAATTATGTCGTGAGTATAATGTAATTTCGGCTTTTCAGGGGGTAAGTGTAGGTAATGCACCTCCATATGAACATACAACTTGTATATCTCTTAATGATACAGTTGTTCACGGTATTCCAAGAGAAAATGAAAAAATAAATTCTGGGGATGTAGTTAAAGTGGATTTTGGGATTGTAAAAGACGGTTTTTATACCGATCATTGTTTTACTGTAGGTGTAGAACCTATTAGTCAAGAAAAAAAAGAATTTATAATTAACTCCAGAGATGCAATTTTAGCAGGTGTAGAAAATACTATAGCGGGCAATAGAATAGGGGATATTGGAAATGCAATCGAGTCTTATGTGAAAGAAAAGAATTACTCTGTTGCAAAAGAATTTGTAGGTCATGGTATAGGTAAATCTTTACATGAACCTCCAGATGTTCCCGCTTTTGGTGAAAGAGGTTCGGGAGATATTTTAAAAAAAGGATTAGTTATATGTATAGAAGCGCAAATCATAAATGGTAGTGAGGAGGTATATACTTGTAAAGATAACTGGACAGTAAAAACTAAAGAGAGGGCAGATGCTTGTATGTTTGAATATATAGTGATGGCAGACAAGAGAGAAGCAAAAATACTTACCAATACTTTAGACTGGAGTTTATTTGTTAACTAACTTTTATTTGTTTCTCTAATCTTCTTCTAATATTTCTAATTTTTGCTACAGATTGCTCTATAATAGCTATTGCATCAACAAAAATGTTACCTGCATAACGTTGTTGTGTTTGCAACTTTTCTACATGATCATTATATTGTCTTTGGATTTCCTTATGTACTGCAACTTCGCGTTCTTTTAATTCTAATAAACCTTCTTTTGTTGGGTTTTGAACACACTCTTTTAGTTGTTCAAGTGTTTCCATTAATAAGTTGTGTGCGGTTGTTAATGCTCCAATATCTACATCTCTTTTTGGTATATTTGTTTTATGAACTTTTAACATAACTTCTGAAAAATCTTTTCCTAGATCTCCAAGTTGTTCTATGGAATTTGAAATTTTTACAAGATATATAGTTTTTTTTGCATTCTTAGTCGAGAGTTTGAATTTTGATAAATCTACAATAGCATCAGTGATTTCATTATCTAAATAATTATTTAATTCATGGAATTTATCTATTTCCATTTGAATTAAAGTACCAGGGTTATGGAAAGCACTTATGGCTCGTTGATATATTTTTTTTGTTATTTCTAAGGAATACCCTAATTCTTTCCTAATATCAGAAAACCTCTTTTTAACAGATTTGCTATCTTTTTCACCTAAGTATTTTGTCTCAAAGAGAACTTCCTCCTCTTCTCCCTTAACTAAAAAGTTAATAAGTTTCTCAAATGGTCCAAGGACAATTAAAAATATTAGACATATGAGGATGTTAAATATTAGATGAGCTAAAGCAGCTTGGCTGGCAGGATCAGTTGATAATGTCTGTATAAAATTGGAGAATGGAGTTAGAAGAAACATAAATAACCCTGTTCCCAATAAATTAAATACAAATTTTGCAACACCTGCTCTTTTGGCATAAAGATTGACTGGGAAAAAAGCAAAGATTCCTGCCTTAGCACTTGAACCTAAGTTACTTCCGATAATCATTGGAATTGCAACTTCTATTGGGATTAAACCCGACTGTGTCAAAATTACTATTAATCCTGAAGTAACAGAACTAGATTGTACAATCATTGTAAATATAGCGCTGGCTGTATATGCCAATAATGGGCTCGATATAGTACCAAAGAAATTTATAATAGCTTCATGATTTTGTAGGGGTTCTAGATAGTCAGAAAGGATATTAAGAGCGAATAATATAAATCCTAGGAAGAAAATAGGTTTACTAATTAATCTGAAGCGATCTCCCCAGAATTTTAAAATAAAGCCTAAGACTATCAAAACGGGAGGAAGAATGTCAGATTGGATCAATGCTAGTTGAGCTGTAACCGTAGTTCCTACATTACTACCAAACATTATTCCTAAACTACTTTTGAAGGATATGACTCCGGAATTAACTAGAAGGACAGTTAAAACAGTAACTGCTGAGCTAGACTGTATGATTGCTGTAGACAAAGCCCCTGAAAATGCTCCGGTAAACCTATTGCTTGATAATTTGGATATAAGGGTGCGGAATTTATCACTTGCAAGACTGTTTAGTTCCTTACTAAGATTCTCTATACCGTATATAAACAGTACGAGAGCTGAAAGAACACCTAAAACTATTTGCAATAAATATTGCTCCATTTTGGCCTATTTTTCCAAAAGTACTCTTTTTGTAGGATATGCAAAATCTATTCCTTCTTCTTCAAATGCTTTAAATAATGCAAGATTTATTTTTTCTTGTATATCCATATAAACGTCATAGTCTCGAGTCGTTACATAGTATACGACTTCGTAATTTAGAGAAAAATCTCCATAATCTTGGAAGTGGATTCGATCTAGCCGGGCATTTTCAACATTTTCAAAGATCTGTTCCACAATTTTATTTATCCTTTTTAATTTCTTGTACTTAGTCTCATAAGTTACACCAAAATGGAAAACAACTCTTCTTTCCTGCATTTTCTTATGATTATGTATTTGAGTAGATGTTAATTCTTTATTAGATACAACAAGTTCTTCTCCTTGTAGTGTCTCAATTCTTGTGGATTTTACTCCCACTGCTTTGATGGTACCCATTTTATCTCCAATAACTACAAGATCTCCGATTTGAAAAGGCTTGTCGAAATATATTGAGAAAAAAGATAAAATGTCCTCAAGAATATTTTGTATTCCAAAGGCGATTGCTAAACCAGCAACACCTAAACCACCTAGAAGAACAGAAATTTCAATACCAAGGTTTTGTAAAAGCAACAATATTGCTATTATCCAAATTACAAGCTTAACTAATTGATTTATAAATCTTTTAATGATTAAAGTAGAATCCTTGTCCCCTTTAGCTTTCCCAAAAATATGAGTTTCTATTAAATACTCTGCCAGTTTTTGTAATATAATGGTAGCATAATACAAAACTATAGCTAGAGTTACCCAATTTATTATATCTACAACCAAATCTGGAAGTAACAAAAATTGAGATGCTCCCCATATGGCTATGAAAACATAAAATAGAGGAGAAGTCTTACTAATTCCTTCTATCAAAATATTATCTACTTGCGAACTAGTTTGATTAGCTAGTTTACGTAGTTTGCCTAGCAAGATACTCCTAAAAAGATAGAGGAATATTAATATACCTATTAAAACAAGTAAGGCTATAGCCCATTCCTCAAAAGAATTATAAAAAAATCTCTGTTCTAAAATCTCTTCGTACATTTTAATACTCTTGAAATATTATCTGAAACATTCTAATATATTTTGCAAGTCTTGCCAAATATATTATCGATGATAAAATTGGCAAGTTTAAAATGATAGAAATTTAAATTTTATGGATTGCAAAAAAAAAGAAAATTCAAATGATTGTCCTTGCACATACCCTGGATGTCCTAGAAAGGGTGTATGTTGTGATTGCTTAAAGCATCATTTAGCACAAGATCAATTACCTGCATGTTGTTTTTCAAAAGAAGGAGAAGCTACATACGATAGATCTTTTGCTAAATTTGTAGAGGAGAACTCCTAAAAAATAATTTTTTACGAACACTTTATGTCAGAACTTAATCATCTAGCCATAATAATGGACGGAAACAGAAGATGGGCTAAAAGAAATAATTTACCAACTCAAAAAGGGCATTTAGAAGGGTATGAGAGAGTAAAAGATGTTGGAAAATGGTGTATTGAAAAAGGAATTAAAACTTTAACAATATATGCATTTTCGACAGAAAACTGGAATAGAAGCAAAGATGAAGTTTCATATTTAATGAAATTATTGACAAGTGCTTTTAATGATGAAGTAGAAAAATTTTCTGAATTTGGTATTAAGGTTAACATAAAAGGGACTCGTGAAGGACTTGATAAAAAGGTACTCAAGAGTATTAATAAAATTCAAGAAATGACAAAAGATAACTCAGAAGGGACTTTGAATATTTGTCTTAATTATGGTTGCAGATTAGAAATAGTAGAGGCTGTTAAAGAAATCGTGAAAAAAGGATATAAAGAAGAAGAGATAACTGAGGATCTCATAGATCAACACACCTGGTTTGCTGATCAACCAGATCCTGATTTAATAGTAAGAACGTCTGGTGAGCAGAGACTATCGGGATTTCTTACTTGGTCATCGGTATACAGCGAATTCTATTTCCCTGAATGTACTTGGCCAGAATTTAATGAATCTGAACTTGATAAAGCAATTGAGGAATACAATAGGAGGCATAGAAGATTTGGAGGTAACTAACTTTCATTATCTACAACTTTGTCCTTTTTCTCACAATATTTTATAGTTTTTTAGAATCTGTAAAGTAGAGTATTTTTCCTCTGGTATAATAAAAATATGAAAACTATCAAAGAAAAGGCGAAAAAAATTAAGATACTTGCGCCTGCAGGGGATTGGGAGAGCTTGAGAGTTGCTAAGCAAGCGGGGGCTGATTATGTATATTTAGGAATTGAAGATTTAAATATGAGAAGTTCTGGTGCTAAAAACTTCCCTTTAGAAGATATGTCCAAAATAGCTAGATTTTGCAAACAAAGATCCATAAAAGCATATATTACACTAAATACCATTATGTATAATTCTGATTTGGATAAAATGAGGGAGATTATAGATGAAATTAAAAAATATTCTCTTGGAGGGATAATTGCATCTGATATGGCAGTTATACAATATGCAAAGGAGAAGAAAGTCCCTGTTTGTATTTCTACTCAACAATCTATTTCGAATATTGAAGCTGTTAAATTTTTTTCAAACTATTCAAATAGGATAGTATTAGCTAGAGAGTTAACATTAAAACAAATAAAGGAAATTTGTAATCAAATAGAAGAGGAACAAATAGTTGGTAAAGATGGAAAAAAGTTAGAAGTAGAGCTATTTGCTCATGGGGCCCTTTGCGTTGCTGTAAGTGGTAGATGTCATATGAGCCTATTTTGCTATGATTCCTCTGCGAATAGAGGGAAATGCACTCAAATTTGTAGAAGGAAGTATAAAGTAACTGATGTTGAAACAGGACAAGAATTAGTAATAGACAATGATTATGTCATGAGCCCAAAAGATCTTTGTACTATTGGTATGTTACCTGAAATAATTGATGTGGGTGTAGATGTACTGAAAATTGAAGGGAGGGCAAGAACTCCAGAATACGTAGATACAGTGGTTAGAACTTACAAAAAAGCTATAAACGCAATAATAGAAGATAGATATACAAAAGAATTTGTAGAAGGTTTAAAAACTGATCTACAAAAAGTGTTTAACAGAGGGTTTGGTACAGGAATGTATTTAGGAAGGAAGATGGATGAATGGACAGAACATCCTGGGAACCAGGCAAAAAAAGAAAGGGGTTATGTAGGTAAAGTATTACACTTTTTTACTGAAAAGAAAGTTGCCTTGATACGAGTCTTGGCAGATGTTTCAATAACTGAATCACAAGAATGTATAATATTGGGTCCTAAAACTGGTATGCTTCGCTTTAAGGCAAAGAATATGATTGTAAATAATAAACGAGTTAAAAAAGTTCTTCAAGGAGATGATTTTACGATTGAATTATCCAAGAGAGTGAGAAAAAATGATCAAGTGTATATTTTGATAGAAAAAAACACATAGAACTGTACAAAATAAAAATTGTTGATATATAATGCGTTGGTGTTAAGAATTCCATTGTCAAAATTTATTGTATTATGGATATAAAGAGACTTTTTGAAGGGATAAAAAAAGAAAAGAGTCCTGAAGAAAAAAGACGGGAGGAAATCGCTGAATGGGGAGAAACCCTCCAAGCATTAGGTGAGGCAGGATATTTAAGCGAAGAAATGAAGCACAGAGGATATCAACAGGTAGCACAAGGAATTCTAGATAAGTTACCCCTAAGTATTAAAGTTTTTGAACTTTCCGCAGATGTATATGCTACAAGATTGGATGAAAATACAAAAAGGGAGATTGATGACTCAGAGATTGTGGATTTAGAGGAAGTACAAACTTTTATTAAAAAGGGAAATTTTGATCATGGAAAAAGAGATTAAAAAGACTTCTGAAATACTTCTGAATATAATAGAGAGTATAGAGGATAGAGATGTATCTATAGCTTTTTCTGGAGGATTAGATAGTTCTTTACTAGCTTTTTTGGTTAAAAAATATTCTTCTAATGTTGAAAATATTGAATTAATTTATACGGGGAAGAAAGATACAACGGATTACTATAATTCAAAAAGATCTGCTAAAACATTAGGTTTAGACTTAACACGATATATTTTGACCGAGAAAGAGATCCTTGATGCCAAAGATGAGATCTGGGAAATTATTAACTCGCAAGATCTCATAGAAGCGTCCTACCTACTCCCTTATTACATAGCGCTTAAAAAGATGAAATATGAAACTATGATTACAGGATATGGAGCGGATGCTCTATTTATGGGTTTTAATAAATTTGTAACAAATCGTGAAGAAGCACTCGAAATATCTAGGCAAAATTACAAAGAACTTTGTAAAATAGCAAGCAAAAGAGAATATTTATTAGCTGAAAGATTGAATAAAAAATTGATCTTACCTTTTATAAACAAAGATTTAGAAAATTTTGTATTACCGCTATCTATAGATTATAAAATAGAAAAAGATGGAACTAGAGTAAAAATACTTCTTAGAGAAACTGCTAAATATCTTGGTTTGAAGGAAGAAATTGCTGAAAAACCAAAAAAATCAGCACAATATGGTAGCGGGGTTTGGAAGGTTTTAAAAAAGAACGAAAAATGATATATTCAACGACATGAATATTAAACAATTGATTGTGGGGCCAATACAAACAAATTGCTATATCCTAACCGAAGGATCACACGTTGTGGTAATTGATCCTGGTGGTGATATTGATGAGATTGCCCCATTTATAGACAAAGAAATAGACGATATAGAGGATTTTCGTATAGTAAATACACATCATCATCATGATCATGTCTTGGCAAACGAAGTCCTAAAGACAGAATTCGATGGCAAGATACTTATACACGAAGATGAAAAAGACTATATCGATTTTGAGGTAGATGAGTTTCTCAAAGAAGGAGACGAAATTCAAATAGGAGAAAGTACACTTCAAGTGATTCCCACTCCTGGGCATACTCAAGGTTGTATTTGTCTTTTGGGTGAGGATTTACTTTTTTCAGGGGATACTATATTTGACCAAGGCGTGGGTAGGACAGATCTACCAGGAGGGGATATTTCAAAGCTTGAAGAATCTATTCAAAAACTTTCAAAGATGGTAGCAAATGGAATAACGGTATATCCTGGGCATGGTAGTAAATTCATATGGAATCATTAATAGGTAGGCTCAATTAAAAAATTGTCTAGCAGTTTGCTACAAAGGTAAAAGGTTGTTTCAAAAATTATAAATGTATTTGAGTAATATGTTAGAATAGTTTATATGGCTAAAGAAGAAAACCCAATATACCAAAACCTTGTTGAATTACATACACATTTAGGTGGTTCATCAGCTGCGCACTTTTTGTGGGAATTGGCACATAAACAAGGTATACGTTTACCTACAAAAGATTACTGGAAATTTATAGATTCCATAACCATAGAAGAACAAAAAACGTATGAAGAATATCTAGATTATTTTCATCTTACAGAATTAATACAATCTTCAACATTTGGTGTAGAAAGAGCAGTACATCATGCAATTAGCTTGCTATATAGAAAAGGAAATATTACTTTAGCAGAGATTAGATTTAATCCAATGCTTAGAAACAGAAATAATAGACAAGATTTAGACAAAATTATTCTTGGAGCTATCATAGGGATGAAAAAAGCTTGTTTAGAATATCCTGTTAAAGCAGGCATTATATTAATGATGGATAGGAGATTTAACGATTATCAAAATAAAATAATTGCAGATAAAGCAGTAAACTTTAAAAATGATGGAGTTGTAGGAGTAGATATAGGGGGACCTTTGAGAGAAGACTTTACTGTTGATGAAGTAGTTCCAGCATTCGAGAATGCAAGGAAAGCTGGTTTAGGGATAACTTTTCATAGTGGAGAAGTTACTGATACTACTGAAATGTGGGAAGTTTTAGAAAAGATTAATCCAGATAGAATAGGGCATGGTATTAGAGCTATAGAAGATGAGAATTTATTAAAAGAGCTTGGAAAAAGAAACATTACTTTAGAAATATGTCCTAAATCGAACTTAAGAACAGGTGTGGTAAATCATTGGGCAGATTTCAAAAAAATATTTGAGAAATGTAAAGAATATTCTGTTCCTTACACAATCAATTCTGATGGACCTGTTTTTCTTAAAACACACGTAATGGAGGAATTTAAAAGTCTAGTAGAAAACGAAGTAATTGAAGAAAAAGAAGTCAAAGAGTTAACCCAAAAAGCACGCGAAGCTAGCTTTATAAAGTATTAAGATACCTTGTAATCTTCTAATACATCCTCTGTACGTTTTTTCTTAGCTTTTTTGAGCAAAGTCCCTATGATAATAAGAAGAATACCGATAGCGCCATAGACTAAGGGGATGACCATAATTTGGCTAGTGGTGCGAGATATTACAGATGCAACAACTCCTGCCTCCAGAGGAATATCTCCTACTTCCTGTATCATAGAAGAATTTATAAAGTGGTTGGATAAAAATAAGATTGCAAAAAGTTTAGCACCTGCTATTAACATACTAGCACCATACCAATTGAACCCTCCAGGCAGTGTTGCTAACAAACACATAATTACCAAAACAATACCCATGGTAACATATGCAATTATTGGGAAGTATCCTCTAATCATCTTAGCACTATCTAAAAACTCCATTATTTCAGGAGCCTCTTCTTCAACAACTTCACCTATATAAATGTCTTCTTGCATAAAATCCATCTCTGCTAAAATTTCACTAGCTAAAGCTTCAGGATTCAAACCTTCGATATCATTATTAATATAATCCAAATCAGAAAATCCTTGAATCAATGCTTCCTTGTACTTATCTTCCTTCTCAGAAAGATTTATTTTTGTATCAATTTCCTCCTTGTCCCCTTTAACATATAATATAACATCTTCCAGTATTATAAGGGATTGTTCTTCTATCCATTCCGGGGAGAAAGTTTTTACTAAAGCCTCATTTACCAACTTCGTTTCTTTATCAACAGGGGATTCCTGTGTTTCAACTAAGAACTCATCTCGTAGATTTTGGTGCAAATTCTCAAAGATATTATATTCTTCAACAATATTTTCATAATAATCAATGTTTAATAGTGTTCTGTCTACACCAACTCCTAGCATGTAAACAAAACTAAAAAATATAAAAAATATTGCTAAAATTACTAAGAGAAATATTTTTAAAAATTTCATAAGTGACCTTAAAGTTATGTCAGATACAGTTTTCTCGTAATGTAACACATCTATAAAATGTTTGCAATAGTTTTTGTTTTTATGTAAACTTAGATTATATAAATAAATTGTTAAATATATATATATGGAGAATACAGAAAACGTAGAGAACACAGGACAAGAAGTTGCGCAAGAAGCGCCAAAGAAGAAGTCTAGTGTTGGGAGAATTATCCTCATAGTGGTTTTAGTAATTCTTTTATTATTGATTTTGTGCGGATTAGGGGGTTATTTTCTTGCTAGAAACTTTGTCTTTGATACTCTTGAGAGTATAGGTATAGACATAGAACAGCTGGAGGAAATTGATGAAGAAGCATTGGATGAAGATATTGAGGAGATAGATCCTTTTGAATTTGAAGAAGAGCCTGCAGAAAGAGATGTGGATGAGGAACCAGTTGAAATGGCTGATTTGCCAGAAATTAATGACGATCTTTTAAATGAGGATTTAATCTCAGAGAAAATGAATCAAGATGGGGATATCCCTATTCCAGGTGGCGAAGTTAGATCTTCTAGTTTTAATAGTAATAGAGGTAGAGTAGATCTTGAAATTAGAACCTCTTCTGCGGTAGATGAAGTCTATTATTGGTTTGAAGAAGAATTAAAAGAAACTGATTGGATAATCGGAGAAAAGAGTAGGGATGATGAAAGGGCACGAATTACAGCAGATAACGGAGAAAGTGCACTTGATGATGATTATAGGGCTTTTAGCGTATCTATAAGATACAGAGAACAAGTATATGATCATCAAGATCCAACCCATACATCTATAGAAATAGTAGAAGAACGAAGGGCTTGGAGAGACTAAATTAGAGTATTGGATTAGATTTAAGCTTTATTGAATCTATGGAAAGTTTAAAGTTTGATGGCGATTCAATCGTCGAGGTTAGTCCTTGGGAGTGTGAAACAGATAAAACCAGAAAAGAAATCAAAAATTGTTTTAAACTTGTTGGCTTAAGTCAGAGTGACTGTCTGCCGGTAGAATCGAAAAAGGAATTGTGTCAAGTAATTTCAGATTCTGTTTTAGAGATTCTACCTGCTGACGTCGATGTATTTGAACTTATTCCCGATGAAATATATTCGAGAAGAGAAGAGGAAAATACATATGGGAAATTAAACGTTTGGACTCCTTACGAAGTAGAAGATTATTTACATGAATTGTCTAAAAGGAAGCATCCAAACCCAAAAAGAAAAAGAATCTGTAAAGACATATCTCTACATAATACTTCCTATACCAAAGATAAACACCTGGAGTTAAAGCGCTATGTTAAACTTCTCAAAGAGGCCAGAAATACTTCAATAAGAAATGAAAATAAGGAAAGAATATTCGATTTATTGTCTCAATATATATTTAGACACTGTCCCGATAATATTGGAGAGATAAGGATTACAGAAGATTTTCAAATAAAAAGATATTGCGAAAATAGAGAAGTATGTGATATACAAGATCTATACGAGTATAATAAAATTCTTAAAGAGAAAGAATAATATGGAAAAGGAAAATAAAGATATAAACAAAAAGATACAAGATATTGCAGAGAGAATGGAGAAGCTTAAAATTGCTGAATATATTGAATTATTAAGAACTCCTAAAAAATTTATTTGGATAAATTTCTTAGCGGGAGCTGCTAGGGGGATAGGTATGGCAATAGGTTTTACGTTAATAGCGGCTTTAATAGTATATATTTTGTCTAGATTGGCTGTTATTAATATCCCAATAATTGGAGACTATGTTGCTGAAATAGCGAGAATAGTACAAGATCAATTGTGATTTTTGCCTATAGGTTTTATAGTATCGTGAAAAAAGATATATACTGTCACTTATGAGTAATTACCCTTACAAGGAACATTGGATTCTTGAGATTAAGGATATCTCGAGAGAAAAAATTGAGAAAGTACAACATTTTGTACCTTATGCCGATGTGTATATAAAGCAATTGGGGTTAACAGAAATAGAAGAATTCAGTCAACAGTTTGAACCTTATGGTGTTACACTGGTTAAGATTCTAGGAGAGTCTCATATAGCTTTTCACAGTTGGCCTGAATATAATTATTTACATATAGATCTTCTAACTTGCATTGAATTAGGATTAACCAAAGAAAAGTTACAGTTTCTCACAGAAGAAGTTTTTGAAGCTGAAGATGTCCACATAAGACAAGTAAATTAAAGAAAAAAAAGGTACAAGTAAAAACCCCTGTACCTATTTTATCGAGATAATCAATCGTTATTTTGATTCTCTTGGTTTGGCCTCGTTTACAACGATTTCTCTACCGTCCAACTTTGTGCCGTTCAATTCCTCTATAGCTTTGGCTGCGTCTTCATCGTTTGCCATTTCAACAAACCCAAAACCTCTAGATTTTCCAGAAAATTTATCGAAGATTATCTTTGCAGATAAAACTTCGCCAATTTCGGAAAACTTTTCTTTTAAAGATTCCTCTGTGGAATCAAAAGAAATTGAACCTACGAATAGCTTCTTCATTTAAGAAAAATAAAAAATTAAATACGTTCAGAGCGGAAAACTTTCAAAAAGTACAACTTTGTATTTTCTGCCAGAAACTTTTACGAGTATAACAGAAAATTATAGAAAAAACACCCCATTAATATATTTACCTCATATATGATATAATGTGGGTATGGTAAGAGAAGGAGAAAATAACAATAACGAAGATAGTCAAATGAATGAGGAAATCCTTGAGAGGATTTTATCAAATCCTGAAGAGCAGATCCCAAAGATCGCAGAAGAATTTTATCCTGATGATGAAGAGGAACAACGTATATTCCGGAAAGAAGTTTGGTTAGTCATTGAAACGGTTTTTGGGTAAGAGATGTAGACGTATAAGAGTTTGATCCTGATAATTATTCATGATAGAATCCCTCGATGATTAATCCTATAGAAGATATAAAAAACAGGAAACCCTTAATGTATCTGTATATACAAATCCTTTATACTATTGCTCTGTTTTGCTTGTTAGGTTTAACCACTTTTCAACTTTTCTATTAATCAATAATAAAAAATTAACAGAGAAGTTGTTAACTAAGAAGGTAGTTCTTAGTTTCTTCTAGTTTTTTATGCAAGTTATCTATATATTCTTTTTCTAATTCCTTGTTATAGAAACGATTTCCTAGATCTATTTTTCTTTAATCATATATAATAGGAAGAATTGAAGCTAATAAAAAAATATGGGAGAATAGAACATGGCTGTTTCAGAAATAGAAGCAAGTAAAGATCTCAAAAAAGACATCTTAAAACTCCTCAAGCCTTTGGGAGGTTTTTCAAATTTCATAAAAAAGGGAGATGTTGTATTAGTCAAACCAAATTTCAATACTGCTGACCCATTTCCAGCTTCAACAGATAAAGATTTTTAAAAAGTTATAATAGAGTCTCTTAATGAACATGACGCTGGAAAAATTATTATTGGAGAGTCATCAACCTTTTACAGAAAAACTTCCAAAGAAATGAAAAGGTTAAATATACCAGAACTAGAAAAATATTATAAAAACTTGGAGATTCTATGTTTCGAAGACACAAAGTGGTCTAAAAAAGAAATTACAGAAGGAAAATATCTAAAAAAAATATTTTTACCTCAAATACTAGAAGAAGTAGATAAACTAATATTATTACCTTGCCTCAAAACTCACAGATATGCAGATTTTACAGGTAGTATTAAACTTTCAATGGGGTTTACTAGACAACGTGATCGTTTAAAATTCCATACACATAAATTACAAGAAAAAATTGCAGAATTAAATAGAGTAATAAATCCTGATCTAATTATCATGGATGCAAGAAAATGCTTTATAAACGGGGGGCCGGATATAGGAGAAATTGCTCAACCAAATCTTCTTTTAGCTTCTACCCAGAGAAGAGATATAGATTTAAGAGGTATTGAAATAATCCAAGGTTTTAAAGGTAATTCTTTAGCAAAAGTTCGAGCCGAAGAATTACCTCAGATAAAGAACTTTAAATAAATTTTTAAATAAAATCTATGGAAACTGAAGCACATATAACACATTTGCAGGAGATACAAAGAGATATAATATTTCAAGAAATTCGTCTGTGTGCTGCTCTTGAAAACGCTGAGTTATTCAAAAGTTCCGTACATCTTCAAAATTCAGTTAAAAAAGAAGCCCAAGAATATTTAGATACTATTAAAGCAGCTCCTACAGAACAACTTGATGAATATTTAGAGAGTATGGAAGAAAAAATACATAGGCTAGAAACAGATAATCCCCAGAAGGCTTATACATACAAGGAAATATTTGGTATTGCTTTAGATTATCGCAAAAATGGGGATTATTAATCAGGGATATCTATCTCTGGAGAAGTGTCTTGTTTGTATAAAATAGGGGTTCTAAATTTTTCTACTTTGCCGGTTTTGTCTATCGGAATAAATAATTTATAATCATCATTCCAATCATTCCAGTGAATTAAAACCACATCTCCTTCTTGGACGGCATCCTTTAGTTCTTCGTGATACACTATATTGTCCCCAAAAGATAGAAATTCTTCTACCTCCTCTTGATCTAAAGCAGTATGTATTTCAATGTTGGGTAATTCGAAATATTTTATAAAATCACGATAATCAGAAACCAGAGTATATCCTAAATCATCTCTTAAAGGCTTCTCTATAACCCCTTCATGTAATTCATACTCTCTTGCTTTTCTCCCGATAACAGCGTAATCTATTTTCCCCTTGCTTAATGCAGAAAGAACGAAAGAAGAACTATTGTACAATTTTAAATCAAGATTATTTTTATCCGCTAATTCTTCAGCATATTTAGAGAAAGTTTCGCAGTAACCAAGTTTAAGAGGTCCCTTATCTTTTTCTAAACCTTCAATTTCTCCATCATCTTTTTCAGACTCATTATCTATACCATAATGCTGCTGTATAACTAGCAAACCTAGTACTATAAAAATGCATATTAGTATAAATACAGAAGCTTTTTTGATCATATTAGATTATATCAGATAGAGTTCTAAAATCAGTTTTCTTGGATAGATTTCAAGATGTTTTGAGTTAAATATGTTTTCTCTATTCCAGGAGGTGTTTCATTTTGGTTTATTTAAAGAATACAAAACTTTATTTTTAATGAAATAGTTAAGAACCTTTAAAAAAAACGGAACCAAGAAAGAAATAAGAAGTCCAAAAAGGAAACACATTAGTAAATCATAATTGTCAGAAATGGCTTCCAAAGAAACTTCTATAAGGATATATATTGTTATTGTCAAAATCATACAAAAGAGAGCATGTAAGAATCTACTTAATCTCTCTTCGTTAATTTCAAAATTTTTAAGAAAATTCAACTCAGATAAATAATATCCAATAACTACACCACAGAGATAAAGTAACAACATTGCATATCTAGATAAATCATCCGTAAGAAATAATATATAAAATGGTATTCCTAAAAGTAAGATAACTGATAAAAAACATACAAAATCTACCCCCTTATTCTGTAAAATTTCAATAAGTTTTAAAAATAGATACAAAGCGCCAACACCTATGATAATACCTGCAAGAATATCATCCAAAGAATGAAAGCCAAACAACAAACGGGAAAAACCTACAAACAGTATTAATAATACAGAAAGAAAATTAAAAATTTTGTTCTGATAAAAGAATGCAATAATACCCAAAACCATTATTAGTTGAACTATATGTCCGCTTGGGAAACTGAAACCTGGTTCATAATATCCCATTTCCATAAAAAAAGGACGAGGTAGTTCTGTAATCATACGAAAAAAAAATGCTACACCACCACCAAATATTAAAGCAGTCAAAGCCTTTATTCCCAAGTACTTGTATCCCAAGAAAAAAAGTAATGGAAATATTATTGCTTTAAAAAACTGTTCAACACCAATATAGGAGAAAATTGTAAGTAATTTTGCAAAATAATTACCAAAGTAATCTATTCCATACTCCCTTAAATTATAAAAAAATTTAGTTATCTCAATATCTCTTAAATCAGACCAAAATATCAGAAATAATAATACAATCAAAAAATATAACAGTATATAGTTCAACTCTTTCAAAGTGCTTTCTGAAACTTCTTGTTTCCAAAAAATCCTATTAAACATATTTCAATGGCAAGATGAAAAAGTCTTTTCAAAAGTATAAAAAATTAGTCTTGCTAATATATTATGGGAATTAAAACACAATAAATTACACAATTCAATTTGTTTTAAAAATCCTTGAATAAAAGATATTTTTTCAGTATGATTTGCATGTGTAAGATAAATCTTCTGATATGGTTAAACAAAAACTTCGTTGGACAAAAGATGTTGTAGATAGAATATTGGATAAGTTCCCAAATGAGGAAGTATACACCTTCGCATCAGGAGTAAGCCCGTCTGGTGTAGTCCATTTTGGTAATTTCCGAGACATAATGACCTGTGTTCCTTTAGTAGAAGAAATGAATGAAAGAGGTTTTAAAACGAGATTCATTCTTTCTTGGGATGATTTTGATAGATTTAGAAAAGTTCCGCAGAATATTCCATCTTCATTCGAAAAATATATAGGTATGCCATTAAGTGACATACCCGATCCTGAGAATGAGCTACCATCTTACGCTAGAAGATTCGAAATTGAATTAGAAGAAGCTCTTGAAGAATTAGAAATTGATATTGAATATATTTATCAATCAGAAAAATACAAGAATGGTGAGTATAATGGTTTAATTATACATGCCATTGAAAATAGACAGGAGATAGCCAAAATTTTACTTTCTTTAATGAGTGAAAAAGGAAAGAAGAATAAAAACATTGATGAAGAAAAATATATTCAAGAGTTCTATCCAATTTCCATATATTCAAGTTTTTCTGGTAAAGATAATACAAAGATACTAGATATTGAAGAAACTAGATTAGAATATCGTTGTTTAGATACTAATAAAGAAGAAGTAATAGATTTAAAAAATTGTTCTAATGTTAAGCTACCGTGGAAAGTTGACTGGCCTATGAGATGGAAATTTGAAGGAGTTAATTTTGAACCTGGAGGACATGATCATGCTAGCCCAGGTAGTAGTTTTGACGCAGCGTCAAGAATTGCTAAGAAGATCTTTGATATACATCCACCCGTTTTTATAGAATATGATTTAATAGGCTTGCAAGGATTGGCAGGTAGAATGTCCATTTCAACAGGTACAGCTATTTCTCCTAAAAATCTTCTGAGAATCTACACTCCAGAAATGCTTAAATGGTTATATACTAGAAAGAAACCAAATCAAAAATTTGATCTTGCTTTTGATACCGAAATCTTTAGACAATATGATGAGTACGATAAACAACATGGTATAGAAAATAGTATCTCTTTTAGACAGGCAGTAGCTTTTGGGCAAATATTGCAGTGGGACTTAAATAAAATTTACGAGTTGCTTGATAGGCTGGGGGAGAATTATGATAAACAAATTGTTGAAGAAAGAGTAAAAAGAGCTAAACATTGGTTAGAAGAATACAATCCTGATAGTAAAATCGAAATTAGAGATAGTGTAAATACAAAATATATATCCCAAATGTCTTCAGAAGAAAAAGATATGGTTAAAAAGCTAAAAGATTTTCTTGAGAAAAATAATAATCCAACAATTGAAGAATTAACTGAAATACTATATGCAATCCCAAGAGAAGGTTATGAAGATGATAAAAAACAGATGAAGGAAAGACAAAAAACGTTTTTTAAACACCTGTACAATCTTTTAATTTCTCAAGATCAAGGCCCGAGATTAGCAACATTTCTTTATGCCGTAGACAGAGAAGAAATTTTAAAATTGCTCGATATTTAATTTGATAATAGTGAATATATGAATAAAAAGGTACAGAAATCTTTGGATGATTTGTTAGAAACAATTTTTAATTCAACGGAGTATAGGGAGTATAAAAAAGCAGAGGATTTATGGAAAAAAGACAAAGATTCTCAAAAACTTTTGGATGAATATTTTAATGCTAGAAATACATTACAAATACTAGAACAAGGTAATTTTGAAGGAAAAGAAGAACAAGAAAAAGAAGTAAAAAAACTAGAAAAAAAAGTAAACGAAAATAAAAACATTGCTAAATGGTTCGCATCACAAAGGAAGTTTCAAGAATTTATATGGAAACAAGCAGATTATTTAACTAAAAACCTAAAATTCCCATTTTCACCAACACCAAGATCTCGTTGCGGAAAAGGTTGTTGCTAATAGCTTTTTTACAAATCAATTTGCTCAAATAATTCTTCCAGCTCTGTAAATTTCTTTCTGATTTCATTTAAAACTTCATCTGAGGTTGGATCAGTAGTGGGATCAATTTCCTCCAAATCTATATCACCATCAAGAAATTTTTTAATTTCATCCTCTTCCGAAAGTTCATAAACTTCATTGGTACTAGCATCCACAAAAGCTTGATATGCAATACCCGCTGAGTCAGAAGGTATAACGGCAAGCTTCCAAAATAGGTTTTGTTCTCTTACAAAAGGTAATGGCTCTACAGAATCAAATCTGTTCCAATCGACTATTGGATTAGAACGCCTAACATAGTCTACTGCTTTAGCTGGTCCGGTTAAAATATCATCCCCTTCTAATTCAAATATTTCAAAATCACCAGATAATGCATCTATTACGAAGATTTTAAATATACCATGACTATCTCCATGGGGTTCAGCACTAATGAACCATTTTAGACCTTCTTCTGTATCCATAAGGTATGGTTGTCTATTAACACGTGATCCCTCAGCAAAATCTCTAACGTCTTGGATCTTTATTTGATCTTCATGAATAAAAAGTTTATTTAAAACACCAAGATGGTATTGATATGCATTAGTATATTCTCTAGCCAAGTTTTCCGGGAATACTCTGTTTTCACCAAGTACAGAATGTTCCTGCGCTTCTTCTGGAGACAATAATTCCAAATCTCCACTAGTATCAGTTAAAAAAACACCTTCAAACTTAGGTACTGTATAAGCGACTCCATATCTAAAATTAAAATCATAAGAAGTAGCCCCCAAAGCAGTCAAAATATCTTCATTCTTTTCGTCTATTAAGTAATAAGGGTCATCTACGTCGACAAAATATCTATGCTTAAATATATTCCAAAATAGATTGTCTGTAATGTACATGCCTTCTCCAATTTCCATATCTTTAAAAAAGTTCTTAGTATTTCTATCTTGTTCTGTTGCGTCAATATAAGTGATCCCTTTATTTTTCTTAGTAAACTGAATAACAGTACCATCTGGAGTTAGAGGAAATGTCCAACTCATATTTTCATCAATTAAGGCAATATTTTCTGTACCTAATTTAAATTGACTTAGCTGTAATGAATCTTTAGCGTATCTCCTAGCGACAGAATATGGCATTAATCTCAAATTGTTTGAAGATTCCGGCAAATCTTGTCTAGAAACATATTCAACCTGCTCAGTTATATGTATATTTCTAAACCAACCTGCGAAGATAGATCCTACAATTAACAAAAAAATTAAAATGAGAGGAGTTAAAATAGAGAGTGTTGATATATGAATAGTCTCTGAAGAGCCTCCTTCTACATCAGAGAATTCAACACTTTTTTTCAAAGCAGGGATTCTTTTTAATACTAAAAAGTGAATAAGAAGAGTTACCACTATAGCTTGTAATATCACCGGGTTGGTATAAAAAAACATTGCAGTACTATGAAACCAAGGCCTTAAAAAGTACAATACAAGGGCTAGAATTATAAAAAGTATTATTGTAAAAACAAGTTTCCTATTCATTACTTCTATTTTAATATAATATTCTTAATAATCAAAGTAAGGTTGAAATTTATCTCGAAAACTGGCTATTATAAGGTAGGGAGTTTTATATAATTTTTAAAATACATAATATGGAGCTCATAGAACTAGATAAAACATTTTGGATAGTAATTATAATATTGGGTTTATGGGAGCTTGTTTGGAAAGGTATTGCCTTATGGAAAGCTGGGCGAAACAATCACCTCGTATGGTTTATTCTTATTTTAATACTAAACACAGTAGCTATTCTTCCAATAATTTATCTTGTATTACTAAAAACTAAGAGATTATCTTCGTATGATAAATAAAAAGTTCATTTTTATAACACTAATACTTCTTGCTTTCATGTTTTTAGGATGCCTAGATATTGCACGAGAGAAAGAAGAGAGTGACATACCCGGTGATGGCATAGAAGACCAAATTCACTATAGAAGAGATGTAGTATACGATTAATAAGCTCGTTTTGTATCCATATATACTGTCCTTTACTCATATTGCTATATGTTGTTTCCTCTTTCAAAATTTTCTATGATATGTTACATTGTACTATCGTCTAAATTTTCAATTTTAATTTATGGCACAAAAGAAAAGAAATAACACTAAAATAGTAATTATTATTTTATTAATTTTGGGACTTTTGGGTATAGCATATTGGGTTCTAGAACACTCGGATTTTGATTTGTCAAAAATAGGTTTAGAACAGAAAAAAACCGAAGAGGTCGAAATAAAAAAAACAATAGATGATCCCGTATTTTCAGAATATGTAGAAGAATTGAATATAATAGCACAAGAATCGGAAGAAGCTTGGAATAATTTAGCGCAAAATTTGGAAAATCCTAAAGAAACAGATGAGTGGGAAGAAGAAACATTTGGATACATATCTGAAATAGAAGAAAGCCTTGAACATATAGAAGAAATTGAGATTCCCGAAGGTGCAGAAGACATTCATGAGACGTATGTTAGGGGAATAGAGAAAATAGAACAAGCGATGGAGAATTTGAGATATGGAATTGAAGAAATTGATGAAAGGAGTATTGAAAAAGGAGCAGAACTCTTGGATGAAGGGCATGAACTTAGAGAAGAAGCAATAGAGATGATTGATGAAGAAACATAAATTTTTTTAATTTTTCGCATGATTATGTGCTTGTATACATTTCTGACTGGTTTGGTTGTAGGAATTATCTTTGCTTTGCTCAAATTACCCATTCCAGCTCCTCAGGCACTTGCTGGCGTCTTAGGTATTTTTGGTATTTGGGGAGGTTATGAATTGGTAAATTTTTTAATCAATAGATTTGGATAAACTTTACCAGAGAATACAAAATTTATGATTTTTAAAAGCAGTTACGGAAATATATATTACGAAGTTTATGGCCCAGAGGATGCTCCCTCCATCGTTTTTATTCATGGATTGGCGAGTGATAATAAAATGTTTCATAAACAAGTAGAGGAGTTTGCAAAAGATTATAAAATTATTATTTTAAATTTACCTGGGCATGGAAAGTCTTTTAAAACCGAAAAATATTTTGATTTTCAAACTCCAGCGAAATGTATTTTAGAATTACTAGATGATTTAAATATCTCCAAAACAAATATCGCAGGGACATCACTTGGAGGATTTATAAGTCAGTACATAGCATACAAATATCCCGAGAGGATACATTCTATAGCTGTAGACGGATGTATTCCTTTACATCTAGAAATAAAGAAGAGTGTAAAAGTACTTGCAAAATTCTATAGTATTTTTATTCGTATAACTCCAATAGTTATAACAAAATTTGTAACTAAAAAACTACTTATAAAAAGCAAAGAATCTCAAAAGTTTTTTCAAAGAGCTTTTTCTAGAACGAATAAAAAGAACTTGATCCTTTTGTCGGAGGGTATTAAGAGAGAGATATTAAGAGGTATAGATTCACCTATTGAACAAAAAACTTTGGTAGCCCATGGTGAATATGAAATTTCTTTAATAAAAAATATGTGCGAGGAATGGAAAAACACTCAAAACAATGTAGAATATATTAAATTTCCTAAAGTAGGACATCTTGCAGTTATTGAGAATCCAGAGATATATAATAAGGCGGTCAAAGAATTCTTCGACCGCCATAATTCCTAATAAATAAAACTAGAGTATTAAAAGAGGTGCAACGACAAGAGCAACTATGGTCATAAGCTTTATTAGGATGTTCATCGCTGGACCAGAGGTATCCTTAAAAGGATCACCAACCGTATCACCAACGACTGCAGCTTTATGAGCTTCTGAACCTTTACCTCCATGATTACCTTCTTCTATATACTTCTTAGCATTATCCCAAGCTCCACCTGTATTGGCCATTAATAATGCTAGAAGCACACCTACTACAGTAGCTCCACCCAGAAAACCTCCTAAAGCTTCTGGTCCTAACACAAAACCCACAATTATTGGCGCTAATATTGCTACAATACCAGGCAAAACCATCTGTTTTAACGCAGATGTTGTTGAAATAGCAACTACTCTGTCCGAGTCTGGCTTAGCTTTGCCTTCCATAAGACCTTTGATATTTTTAAACTGATCTCTGACCTCCTGTACAATATTATATGCCGCTTGTCCAACAGCAGTCATAGTAGAGGCTCCAAAATAGAAAGGTAACGCCCCTCCTAAAAGCAAACCAATAACTACACTAGAACGACTCAGATCTATAGCTTCGAGATCTACAGCACTTGTATAAGCAGCAAATAAAGATAAGGCAGTGAGAGCGGCAGAACCTACAGCAAAACCTTTACCTATTGCCGCAGTAGTATTTCCTAGAGAATCTAAATGGTCAGTAATTTTTCTTACTTTTTCACCCAAACCGCTCATTTCAACGATACCTCCAGCATTATCTGCAATAGGTCCATAAGCATCAACAGACATAGTTACACCTATGGTTGAAAGCATTCCAACGGCAGCAATACCTATTCCATAAAGTTCAGCGAAATGGTAAGCGACCCAAGTAATCCCAGCTATTACAAGTATAGGTAGAATAGTACTGTACATTCCTGTTGCAAAACCACTGATAATGTTTGTTGCCGCACCAGTCTCAGATGATCTTGCAATATTTTGTATCGGTTTACCAGATGTATAATATTCTGTAATTAAACCAATAACTATACCACCTACAACACCAGCCACTATAGCCCAAATGAAGTCTGTAGGCAAACCTAAAAAGTCTAATAAGAGATATGCTATTAAAATGAGGATTATTGCACTAATAAAAGTAGAATACCTCAAAGCTACTTGAGGATTTAACCTCTCTAAAATCTTTATGGAAAGAATTCCTAAAACTGAAGCCAGTAATCCACCCCCTATAACAAGCAAAGGGAACGACATATATACTAGCTCACGCCCCTCAGCCATAGTAGCAGTTGCAGCAATCGTAATTGTCGCAATAACTGAACCAACATAAGATTCGAATAAATCAGCTCCCATTCCTGCAGTATCACCAACATTATCACCAACATTATCCGCTATTACTGCAGGATTTCTAGGATCATCTTCAGGAATTCCAGCCTCTACTTTACCCACTAAATCAGCTCCAACATCCGCAGATTTTGTATAAATTCCACCTCCAACACGAGCAAATAAAGCAACAGAAGAAGCTCCCATAGCAAAACCAGCTAAAATTTCAACCTTGTTCACATCCAACAGGTATTCCCAGAAATGAGAAGATATTCCTAAACCCAAGAGACCTAAAGAAGCAACAGAGAGCCCCATAACAGCACCTCCCCAAAAAGAAATACTTAGAGCCTTACCAGTTCCACTTTCTTTTGCTGCTTGGGCGGTTCTAACATTAGCCTTAGTAGCAGCAACCATACCAAAATAGCCTGCCAACATAGAACAAACAGCACCTCCTAAAAACGCGATAGCAGTATACAAATTTAATTGCCAATAGAGTAATGCAAAAACAATAACAACAAAGGCTGCTAATATTGAGTACTCTTTCTTGAGAAAAACCATTGCTCCCCTGTGTATTGTTTCTGAAAGTTCGGTCATCAACTTATTTCCGGTAGATTGTTTTTTAATAAACAAGTAGAGGCATAACGCCACTAACAAACCGAGCAATCCTAAATAAGGAGCGTAAATTATTAGTTCCATATAGAAAAAATATTATAAATTATTTTAAAAACGGCGTTGGAAGTTTACCCTCTTAGGCCTATATAAGTCAACAAGGTTTTTTCGTACTAAAAAATTTACCCAAACCATAGACTAATTTCTTGATAGAGAGTACAATGAAGTAGTGGGGAAAGTGTACAGCCTTAAAAATAACAATAAATGTTATTCCTCTAGAAAAGCCAATGGAAAAAGGAAAAAAACGTACGTTGGTTTTGCTAAGAAATACAAGAAAAAGGCTTTAATACAGAGCTTGAAAAAGATTTTTGCAATTTTTTCCGGAGTTCTAATCATCTTGATACTAATCTCCCTCATCCCCATAGGTATATACTTTCAAGAAATAGGAAACTCCTTACCTGATCCCAATGAATTAGTTGAAAGAGATACAGATCAAACAACTATTGTTTTTGATAGAAATATGAATGAATTGTATAAAATTCATGCAGATAAACATAGAAAATTTGTTGAATTAGAAGATCTCCCTGAGCATTTTAAATGGGCAATACTAAGTGCTGAAGATATTGATTTTTATGAACATAAAGGGCTTGATCCAGAAGCAATTACCAGAGCTTCATATATTAATATCAAAGAGGGTGAAATAGTATCAGGTGCAAGCACTATTACTCAACAATTAGTACGAAATACATTACTGTATGATGTCTTAGGACAAGATGCATATGAAGAAACTTTTACTAGAAAAATGATGGAAATTATAACAGCCATTAAAGTAGAACAAACCTTTTCTAAGGATGAGATACTTCAGATGTATATTAATGAAGTAGGTTTTGGTGGTATAAATTACGGCATTCAAGCTGCTTCTAAAACCTATTTTGAAAAAGACGCTAAAGATTTAACACTAGCAGAAAGTGCTATGTTAGCAGGAGTTATATCCAGCCCCGCAAATTATTCTCCCATATATAGTAGTAGCTTTGAACTACCAACTCGCAGGCAACATATGGTTCTTAATTCTATGTTAAGACATAAAGATAGAACGGGAGTCACAGAAGAAGAGATTAGAGAAGCAAAAGAAGAATCATTAGAATATGGACCTGAAGTAAGGGAAATTAGAGCACCTCACTTTGTTTTCTATGTAAAACGACAATTAGAAAAATTATATGGCAAAGACATTGTCGAAAGAGGAGGTTTAAGAGTAAGAACAACATTAGATTTATCTACTCAACAAATAGCACAAGAGGAGATAACTAGAGGAGTTGAGAAATATGGGCATGAATGGAACGTAAGAAATGGTGCCATGATTGTTTTGGATCCCAACACATCTCAAATAATATCTATGGTTGGATCTGTTAATTACTGGGAAATGGATGATCCTAGAATTGACGGAAACGTAAATTCTACTATTGCACTAAGACAAATGGGCTCATCTGTAAAACCATATACATATTTAGCTGCATTTGAAAGAGGCTATTCTCCTAGCTCAATAGTTCCAGATAGAGAGGGTATCAGGTTTGGAGATTATACGGTTCGAAACTGGGACCGAAGATATCTAGGAGATATAACTGCTAGAGAAGCCTTAATAAAGTCCAGAAATGTCCCAGCAGTATATTTAGCTCAAAGAATGGGTAAGGACGCATTTATTGAGATGGCTGAGAGGTTGGGAATAAGTACTCTAAAAGAAAAAGACAGATATGGTCTTAGTATAACTTTAGGTGCTGCAGAAAAAACATTGCTAGAACACACAGCAGCATATTCAGTTTTTGCCAACCGAGGAGAAAAACGCTCTCCAAAATCAATATTGGAAATTATAGATGCTAATGGAGAAGTAATATACCAAAACGAAAAAAATGCCAGCAAACAAGTTGTTGATCAAAACCACGTAGATGCACTAAATTGGATTCTATGTGATGTTGACAACTTCCAAGACCAACCTCTAAATCGATATTATATTCTCGATAATGAAAGAAAATTATGTGGGAAAACCGGAACATCAGATGGTCCTAGAGACCTTTCAACAGTTCAATATCATAAGAATCTAGTAGTAGGAGTTTGGGCAGGGAACAATAATAATGTTGAAGTACCGGGAGCATGGAGTACAACAGTAGCACTTCCAATTTCACATTCATTTATCGAAAGAGTTTCTGATAAATATGAGCCAGAGAAATTTAATATTCAAGCTCAATATTAGTTTTAACCTTTCAATGGTATGTGTTAAAATGCTTTGATTAGCGGAGATAACATAATGATAAGGATTAAATGAATCTTCCGGATATTTCTGTTAAAAGACCGATCGCTACCTTTGCTATTTTAGTAATTGTTTTTGTACTAGGTATAGTATCAATCGGTAGAGCTTCTCTGGAATTATTACCCGATATTGAACCTCCAATATTAGCAGTTCAAACAGTTTTCCCCGGTAGTGGCCCTCAAGAAACAAAAGACCTAGTTAGCAAACCAATAGAAGAATCAGCATCAACAGTAAGTGGTTTAACTAATCTCAGATCCATTTCACAAGAGAATATCTCTATTGTAATTTTAGAGTTTGATTGGGGAACAGATTTAGATTCTGTAAGAGATGAATTAGATACTCAATTAAATCTTTTAGATTTACCTGAAGATGTAGAACAACCTTTCATACTCCAATTCGATCCAACACTAATGCCTATGATGGAAGTTTCATTAAGTGGACTAGGTGATTTAATGAAACTTACAAGAGAAGTTGAAGAAGAAATCATTCCAGCTATAGAAACAATTGCGGGAGTTGCAAGGGTTAATATGCAAGGTGGAGTACAAGAAGACGTTTTCATCAATTTATCAAACCAAAAACTCAAAGAACAAGAAATTTCTTTTGACATGGTTGCAAATATGATCCGAGCAAGCTTACAGGATATTCCTGCAGGTATACAAGATATTGATGATAAAAATATTCGTATTAGATTTTTAGAATACGCTTCAGATGTTGAAGATATCGAAAATCTAATAGTTGGATTCGATATTGACCAGGAAAAATTAGAAAAATTAATAGATGATGAAATAGATGTAGATTTAGCAGGAGAATTTGATGGCTTGGAAAGGGACCTAGATGCTCTAGATATAGATGATGTACCCATGAAAACAATATATCTAAAGGATATCACTCAAGAAATAGAGATAGATGAAGAGAATCATGAATTACGTATAGTTTTTGATGTAGAAGAAACTGATGAATCAACATCTGACCTTTTTGATATACTCAGAGAGAATTTAGATGAAATAGATGGTATAGAAGAGGATTTTGAATTACCAGAGAATTGGGATATAGAAGAGGAAGACTTTGATTTAGAAGAACTAGAGCAGGATGTTTCACCAAGGTTCCCTCGTTTAGGAGAAGAACGTGGAGAAATTATTATCCCTCTATCTGAAGAAAATATAGAGGATTTGTCTGTAGAAGATATTGAAAATACTGAATTATACGAGACTTTTGATCAAGATCAATGGATAAAGGATTTGGAAAGTGAAATAGAAAGTGAATTACACAAGACTTCACAAGATATAGAAGAAGTAATAGTAGATTTTGCAGTATCATACACAACTTCACAAATGTCAGCTGTGCAGGATGATACAATAATGTTTGATTATGATGAAGATGAATCTCCATTAATACCTATAAAATTAAAATCTGTAGCAGATGTTGAAATAGCTTCTCACGATGCAGATTCAATATCTAGACTGGATGGGGAACCCGCAGTATCACTGACCATACAACGAGACGGAGAAGCAAATACTGTCGATGTAGCTAGAAGTGTAAGATCTGAAATTAATCAAATAGCATCAGATTATTCACAAGAGGATAAAGAATTACATTTCAACTATAATTTAGACCAAGGTGAGGAAATAGAGCATGCTCTAATGGATTTAGCGTGGTCCTTAATCGGTGGAGCTGTTTTAGCAATGATAACTCTTCTTCTATTTCTTAGAAATTGGCGAACTACATTAATAATAGGGCTTTCTATTCCAACGGCAATAATATTTACATTTTCAATACTGTATTTTACAGATATAACTGTTAATTTGATGACATTGGGTGGGCTAGCTTTAGCAGCAGGTTTACTGGTTGATAATGCCATAGTTGTATCAGAAAACATTTATAGACATCTTGAGAAAGGTAAGGACCCACAAAAAGCCTCTGTAGATGGCACTAATGAAGTAACTGGTGCAATAATAGCTTCAACATTAACTACACTTAGTGTTTTCTTACCAATTGTTTTCATAAGTGGGATAGCTAGTGAATTATTTGCAGAATTTTCTATTACTGTTGCTTGTGCACTCTTTGCATCATTACTCATAGCTTTAACAGTAATCCCATTATTAGCTTCAATGTTTTTACGCCTTAATCCTAATCTTAAGGCAAAGAAGGAAGAAGAAAAAACTCCAACCTATAAAAAAATATTAAAACAATCCTTAGGCAAAAGATGGGGAGTTATTGCAGGTGCACTCATCTTCCTTATGTCTACGTTCTGGATTTTACCAAACATAGGAATGGATCTATTTCCAGTACCACAAGAATCTTCTTTTAGAATAAATATATCCTTACCTTATGAAAGTACCATCTCCCAAACGGATGATTATGTACAAGACGTTGAAGAACTAATAGAGGAACATGATAAAAAAATAGACTTCTATTCTTCTCAAGTAGGTGCAGAGAGAATGATGGGCTTACAAATGGGAGGTTCACAAAATCAAGGTAGTATTAGAGTGGGTATGAAAGATGATTATGTCGAAGACATTGATTATGTAATTGAAGAATTAAGAGAAAGTATAGAGGAATTAGATAAAGAAGAAGCAGAAGTATCTTTTAGAAGAGAAAGTTTGTTAGACGCTGCTGACTTGGATATGAAACTTGAATTGAGCATAATAGGGGATTCTATGGAGAAGGTTCAAGAAATAGCGCAAGATGTTGTAGAACAAATATCACATCTAGATATTCTAACCGATGTTGAATCATTAGTAGAGGATGAGCGTCCAGAAATGCACATTCAAGTGGATCAAGAAAAAGCTTTAGAAAAAGGTATCACTATAGCTCAAATTGGTTTACATATGAGAGAGGCTTTTGAAGGAGAAGAAGTTTCTCGCATAGAAAGGGAAGAGGAAATTTTAGATGTTATTGTACAATACGATAAAGATGATTTTACTACTACAGAAGATATCGAAGAACTATATATTTATTCAGAAACTTCGGGATATATTCCTCTTAAAGATATTGCAACAATTTCAATGTCTACTGGCCCACTAAGTATCTCAAGAGAAAATCAAAATACTGTTGGTGAAGTAGAAGCTCAGTACACTGATGTTGACCTAAATACTGCTACACAGGAGGCCATGAATGAAATAGATAAATTAGATATTCCGGAGGGATATGAGGTAGAACCTTCTGGTACTTTTGATATGATGAGTGATGCTTTTGAGGAACTAGAGCTTGTTTTAATAATTGCTGCAATACTAATTTACCTTGTTATGGCAGCACAATTTGAATCCTTGCTTTATCCTTTCATAATAATATGTAGTCTTCCATTAGCATTTACAGGTTCATTATTAGCACTTCTTTTAACAGGTACAACTCTCAGTATACCTGCAATGATAGGTATTGTTGTCTTAGCAGGTATATTTGTTAACGACAGTATTATTATGATTGATTTCATCAATCAACAAAGGAGGATTCACAAAATGCCTCTTAAACAAGCAATTATATATGGTGCTTCTGCAAGATTAAGACCTATATTAATGATTACTATGACTACAATATTGGGTGTAACACCTTTGGCTTTTGGTATTGGTGAGGGGGCTGAATTACAAGCTCCAATGGCAATAGCTATCATTGGTGGTCAAATAACAGGTACACTTCTTCTATTTGTTGTTATTCCAACAGTCTATTTTACACTAAGTAAAAAAACTCAAACCAATAAAAAAGCATTTTAACAATTTCTATTGTATATCAAATATTGTATAATCCCGTTCTAATAGATTTTTATTTATTCCAAAATGGAATTATTTGAAAAAAGAAAAACAAATTATGAATTCGAACCCCCGTTCAGTAATATCGAGGAATTTAAAGCTCGTGAACAAAGCCTTCAAGCAAGTAGATTGAATTATATAAAACAATATACTACTGAAACTTTTGAAGATATTGTAAAAGATTCTGATTTACTAAGACCCAGACTTTTAGACAAAAAAATAAATTACTTGGAAGAAAAATACATTGAAATTCTGGATAATCCAGATATCCCAAGTGAACAAAAAATAGTTCTACTTGAAAATAGTGAAACAGTCATTAATTTTAAGTTGAGAGAACATAATGAAAAATTCCACTCTAAAAAGGAGAACAAGACTATAAAAAGTAAAAACAGTTTAAAAGAGTTTAAAGAAAAGATTAGAAATGCCAGAAAAGCAGAAATATTGTTATCAAGCGGGGAAGAAATTCTAAATGCTATAAGAGCTGTAAATACAAATTATCCTGAGATACAAAAATTTATAGATTTCAAATTAGATACTTCTTGTAGTAGACCCCACTGCTTATACAAACCCATAAACACAATCATTAGGATGCCAGGAGAAAATTCATCTTTCTATAGAAAGGAAGTAAATGGTTCACTGAGAAAAATGATGGAAGAATATCTCAATATAGATAAAAATGAAATTACAGAATCTCAAATAAAAACCTTCATATTTCTACATGAAGTAGGACATGCATACGACTTTATATACAATTTCATCTCAGAATATTCTTCCAGAAAAGAGGCGTACGAAAAGCTTTTAGAACGTAATAAAAAAAGCTTACAGAATTTACCAATACAAAAAAAAGGAGAAGATTTTAGAAAGATAAGTCAAAATTTAAAAGATGGAGTATTAAAACTCAGTGAAATTGAAGGATTAGAAGAGAAATACAAAAATATGGATGTGAACTCATTCATAAAATTACAAAACAAGATGATTAGAGAATTGCCTGAAGAAAGAATAGCTAATGAATTTGCAGCAGAAATAATGAGTAATTACTGGGATATATTTAATTTAAAATAAATTTTCTATACTCAATATGTGTATATATAAAAAGCTGTTATTTAAACTATAAAATTTATTTTTATGTCTAAAGAAAATTACGAAAAATTAAATTTAGAAGAAGACATACCAGAGCAGGATATTACTAAATTCATAGAAATTACAAATTCACAAAATCTTGAAATATGGACAGAAAATATCGTTCCATTTAATAATATATATACTCCAGAAGATATTAAACAAACTCGGGCAGCTCTAGCTATATTATATCCTGAAATGAAATTAGAAAATGACGAGAATATTTATGAACATATAAAAAATGAATCTTATTTTTTAAGATACGAAGAATATAATCCAGTAAAATATTTTAATAATGCAATTTGGGCAAAAATAATATATCCAAAATATTATGAAAAAATTTTCGATGGTATAGCACACATGGAACTCCATAAACACTTATCTCAACAAATCGAACTATTCGAAGAATATAATCATACATATGAATTGTACAGATCACTTAGAGATTTCAGAATCCTATTCCCATACCTGTTTAATGCTATGGATATTCAAGAAGTATTAGGAATAAACGGTTGGGAGGAAAAAATATATAAGGAAATAGATTATATAAAGCTTATAAATACACATCCTGAAGAAACTCTAGCGGATTTTATTGCATCAGTAAATTTTGTAGAATATCCAAGAAAATTAGAAATAGATGAGTACGATTGGAATGAGTTCAAACAAAATTGTAAAGTTTTTAGACAAAAAGGTAATAGGGAATACCCCTATATTGCTGAGTATCTTGCAAATTTAAAAATCATTGCTGCCAGAGATATCTATGTTACCGATAATGAAATAATAGTAAATTAATAAAAATATTCGCATGGAAGGAAAAATATTACAAAGAACAAGAGTTTATGACATATTGAAACATGCGAGAAAAAATGATATCTTACCCCAACTAAAATCAGTCACGAGATAATGAACATATTAGTGGCTAAGAATATAGGTTTTTGTTTTGGAGTTGATAGGGCTTATGATTTAAGTATGGACACTCTAGAGAACTGTGAGGAGAGTTGTCACATGCTGGGGCATCTAGTTCATAATGAGGATGTTGTAAACAAGCTAGAGGAGAAAGGTCTGAATTTTTTATTTTCCACTGATGAAGCAAAAGAAGGCACTGTAATAATTAGGGCTCATGGAGTAGGAAATTCGACAATAAAAGAACTCGAAAAAAAGAATTTAAACATCGTAGATGCAACTTGCCCTCTAGTCAGAAAAGCTCAAGATAAAGCTAGGGCATTAAGAGAAGAAAACAGGCAAGTTGTAATCATAGGTAAGAAAGATCACCCCGAAGTAATGGCACTAAATGGCGGAATTGATGAAGATGGGATAGTAATAGAAAAGGAAGAAGAAATAGATTCTCTCAAAGGATTAAAAAAAGTAGGTATAGTAATGCAAACGACCCAAAATCCAGAAGCCGTCTATAAAATAATTAAAGCCATAGAAAAAATAGTAGATGATGTAGAAGTCCGTGATACTTTTTGCAATACGGTAACAAACAGGCAAAAAGAAGCAAAAGAACTTTCCCAAAAAACTGATCTTGTTTTAGTTATTGGTTCAAAAAACAGTTCTAATACTCAAAGTCTGGTCAAAGTAATTAATGAAGCAGGAGGTAATGTACAAGGTATTGAAAACCAAGATGATATTAATAAAGATTGGTTCAAAGATGGTATGAATGTAGGAGTAATTAGTGGAACTTCTGCTCCAAGATGGATTATAGAAGATGTAATTAAATATTTAGAAGAAATAAAGAAAGAATTATGAAACAAGAACAAATAAAAAGAAAAAAAACAAGAATTGTCAAAATAGGAGATAAATATATTGGTGGAGATAATCCAATACTTGTTCAGTCAATGACGAATACGAAAACTAGTGATACAAAAGCAACTATAGACCAAATCAAAAGAGTTGAAGAAGCAGGATGTGAAATTATAAGGGTGTCTACTCCTGACATGGAGTCTGTTAAGGCCTTAGAAAAAATAAAAAATAAAATATCAATCCCTTTAGTAGCAGATATACATTTTGAATGGAAATTGGCTGTAGAATCTATAAACTATGGAGCAGACAAGATAAGAATCAATCCAGGAAACATAGACAGTCAAGAAGGTATAGAAAAGATTGTTGAGACTTCTAAGAAAAATGATGTCTCAATTAGAGTAGGCATAAATAGCGGTTCATTGCCAAAAGATATTATCAAAAAATATGATGATAAAGTTACTCCAGAGGGTATGGCAGAGGCTGCTCTTCGCTCTATAAAAATTTTAGAAGATTTAGACTTTTGGGATATTGTTGTATCTGTTAAATCAACTGATGTTTTAGCAACAATTAAATGTCATGAAATATTATCTAAAAAAGGAGATTGGCCTATACATCTAGGAATCACAGAATCGGGTAGAGCAATGTCTGGAATAATTAAATCTTCAATTGGGATAGGAGATTTACTATTAAAAGGTATAGGAGACACTATAAGAGTATCTCTTACGGGTGACCCTGTTGAAGAGGTCAAAGCAGGTTGGGAGATACTAAAATCCACAAAAATTAGGGAAAGAGGACTAAGCATAATTAGCTGCCCAACTTGTGCAAGAACAAGCATCCCTGTAGAAGATATATGCAAGTATCTAGAGGATGTTGCAGATAAATTTGGTGAAGATCCTAAAAAGTTCGCAGTAATGGGTTGTATTGTAAATGGCTTAGGAGAAGCCAAGCAAGCTGACTTAGCACTTGTAGGGAATGAAAATGATGAGGCTCTGTTTTTTAAAGATGGTGAATATGTTCAAACAATAAAACCAGAAAAAATCAGGAGTTTTATTGATGAACTTGTTAAATAATATTTTAACAATTATCTGACTCTCTCTTGTATTCGGCGAATAGAACCAGTTTTAACTTATACCTCCAATTTTTGAAGTATTGAGAAGAGATTTTTTCATCTTGATATTCTTTTGATGACAAAGCATTAATAAAATTTCTTTGTAAATCATCTTGATATTCTTCAAAAATTTCTTCAGGTAGTTCAGATAAATATTCTACAAATTCTCCCTCTTTGCCTAAAAGATCTGTAATTGCATCCTTTTTAGCGCTACTAACTTCTGGATCAAGTAATCTATCGCTCATTTTTTTTCTCTCCAAAATATTATCCTCCGGGTGTTCTCCAGGATAAACCTGTGTATACAAGTTGACTGCTGCTTCTAATTCTTCTTCTTTGCGACTAATTTCTTCTTTGAGATTTTCAATATTATTTACTTCCTCATTAGTTTCCATATTCTCATACTTTAAAACTTATGCACAGAATATCGTAGATTATACTATAGGGCCTGGTATAAGTCCAAGTATGTAGAAAGTCTCAATCGGATTCTTTAACAACCTTCTCTTCAAAGTATCTTTTCGGATCTCTAATTCGAAATATCAAAAGATTTATATTTTCAAAATAATCAGTATTTTTTGTTTTATAAAGAAACACACCAGATAACAAAAGACCCATACCTACTAAAATGATTGAAAAAGAAAATACATTTGTTTCAGGCAATGTTTCGCCAGTTACAACTTCTTCTGTATCTGTTATCACAGGCTCCCCATCAGATAATGCAATATCTGTAATTGTAAAATCATCTAATGTTCCAGAATAACTTACTTCAACTGTCTCTCCAACATACTCACTCAAATCAGTATCATATTGAAAATTTGTAGTGCTTCCTTCTTCATCAGTTACAGAATACCCATCCTCAGTAGTATCCAAAGTACCTGAGAAACTACCTTCTTCTGCCATAACACTCCCTCCAAAAAACACAGAAAGCAGAAAGAGAGTTATACATATCATAGGTATAATAAAAGCAAATTTCTTAAACATAACAAAAAATTCAAAACTTATTTATTCATCCTAACAATAAAAAAACAAAGATGCAAGAATTAAAACAACACTATTACATAAAAAAGGGATTTTTGCTAAAATAACTATCGTAAAGGCTAAAGCATTATTTACTATGACAAAAGCTACAAACAAAATAAAACCCAACAGAGGACCTTTTGTCTATTTACCACTTGTACCATTGTTGTTTATTTCAGTAGTAGTGCTAGTAATCCTAGTCCTTTTTTTTATAATAGGATTAGAAAAACCCATATTAATTCTTCCAGCAATTCTACTATTTTTAATAATAGGGGGAATTTACTATTACAATTTATCCGTTAGGTATAGGAAAGAAGAATATATATTGAGAAATAATCGAGTAATAATGAAGGGTGGGGGGATATTTTCAGATTATGAAACAGAATTGGTTATTAAGAATATAACCCAGGTAACGATGAAACTACCTTTTATTGAGAAGAAACTTTTTGGGACAGGTAGTATTGAAATAAAAGCAGCGGGTAGTTCAGCTTCTGAAATTCGTTTTTCAAATATTGAAAAAACAAATGACGTATACCAAAAAGTTTCTAAGACAATGGAAGAAAATGGTTTTAATTTAAGCAGAGATAAACTCCTCCAACAAGAAAAACCTAACCTCCTTGGTATGGCAATATATGGTATTTCAGGCCTCCTTGGTTCTCTTTTGGTTATATTATTAGCTTTTATAGATACAGCATTTATAGCATTAATCTCTCAAGTATCCTTCTTTATATGGATTTTAGCTATACCATTAATTTTCATTATTATAGTAATAATAGCTGCATACTTTTACATGAAAATAAAGATGACAACATACTATCTATATGAAGATATGATTGAATACCAAGAACTTTTTCTTACAAAAAATTATTCTTTTATACCAATAGAGAATCTTGCAAATTGTGATATAAGTCAAAACTTTTGGCAAAAGATTTTAGATCTGTATAACATAAAATTAAGCTCACAAGGCTCTGAAAATGATATCTCCTTTACCATGATAAACAATGGTAAAACTATGAGAGAGCATATCTCTCATTTAATAAAGACAACTGGATCTTTGGTACAAGATAGAATAGGAGAAAAGAAAGAAGAAGAGAGTGAAGTAGAGGTATTAGAAAAACAAGAGAATCAATATACTCAAGAATTAAAAATCACATTTATTAGAAAAATAATCGGGAGCATTATATTCGCAATACTTGTAATACTAGCCGTATTTATAACTGCAATAATCACAGCAGTATTTTATCCGGATTTTGCTGTTTCATTAGTAGTCTTAATCCCTATAGCTATATATGCAATACCTGCATACATAATATATTTATTCTCGCAATTCATAGTCGTATATTGTACAAAATTCAATGTTAATCCAGATAGTGTTAGTCAAGAATTTAATTTTTTAACTTCCAAAAGAAAAGAATTTACCATTGATAAAACAACCAGCATAATTATAAAAGAGAACATTATTGATAGACTATTCAATACAGTAACGGTAATTTTTACTTCGATAGGTTCTAATCAAAACGTAACTTTTTTACACATACAAAAGGACAACGAAGTTATAAAAAACATCCTTTTAAAGAACGATATTAAAGAAGAAAAGGTTTTAGAAAAATATCAATCAAACTTTTCTTTCAGAGATATGTTAAAAGGTAATCTATTCTTTTCCATTTTCTTGATTTTGATACATTTAGGATTATTAATAGCCTCAATCTTCTATTTAGAATTCTTAATTGCCTTTTTACTATTATTAACCCTTACAATTTTAATAACATTAATTAGAAGAAAATATTATAGATATTCAAAGATATTCTTTTTTGAAACTTATGTTTTTTTTCAAAAAGGTTGGCTTTTTAAACAACAAAATTATGCATTGTATAGTAATATTAAGGATTTGGTTTCAATAAAATATCCTAAATCAAATAAAGGTAGGTTGACTTTTAATGTTGCTGGGGAGAATGTTCTAAAAAATCCTTCAAATCAAGATGGACAGGTAAGTGTTGTTCCTTCTGGTTTTACAATAAATTATTTAGATAATGTAGTAGATGTTCATAATGAGATAGATGTTTTACTATACAAGTATCCTTTTAGAACAAACAAGGTTTTGTCTTCAGAACCAAATTTTGAAAAAGATTTAGAAGTTTTTAAACCTGTTCTAGCAAATTCTTTATCAACCCTCATTCTCATTTCAATTATTCTTTTTCCATTAATCATAACTTTACCTATTACTATTCCTTCAACAATTATAATTTTGAGAAGAATTACTTACAGAATTCAACCAGAGAGGATTATAAAGCAGGAGGGGGTCTTTTTTAAACAAAAGACTTCTGTTTTACACAATAGGATTGATCATATTACAAAACACCAGGGTTTTATACACAAGGTTTTTTCAAATGGTAGTTTAGCTATTTTTACTGTTGGTAGTGGTTCTCCTGAACTAGTAATTAAAAATGTTAAAAATCATAACAACATTTATTCTAAATTAG
>PWFU01000049.1 GCA_003554185.1 Candidatus Dojkabacteria bacterium | reverse complement strand
AGCCAACATATTCGATATACTCTTGTTCAGAATCAAAACCTCCCAAATCAGCTAATATGCTTTTGGCATCTTGGGTTGTTAAAATGACATCATTACGATCGATTCCAGGATCATAAACACCTGTAATCTCAAATTCATATTCTTTATCAACCAAATCTTTTGATTTAGTACCAAAAATAGACGCAGTGGAAGGTTTTAAAGTAATTTTTTTACCAATAAATTCATCTGGTTCAGCATCATAACGATTGACTACCAATTGAGAAATATATACTTTATCTTCAGTTAAAGATTCCTCACCTAAAATAAAATCTCCGATCATCCTGTCATTTTTATCTGTATCCCAACCAGATATAATAGCGTTTTCAAACTTAGGAGAATAGGACCCTATTTCAAATTCTAAATTCATTAACAATAACATTCCTCTCGCAAAATCTACATCATCTAGTTCCTCCAGTTCCTCCAAAAATTCATCATCCATAATAGTATCCTCTTGCTCTTCCTCATTTGTCTCCTTAACATTGCCCATACCAATTGGACCAAAACCCTGGTTGGATAACATTATTTCATTAGGATTGAAACGACTAGTAAACTCATTTGTTAGGGCTGTATCTAAACCTTGCATACCGAAAATTATGAAGCTTAGTAAAATAACCGAGATAGTAACCCCCAGACTAGTTAGAAAAGTCCGCAGTTTTTTTCTTGATACAATTTGTATAGCATATTTAAACATTTTGTATTTCTCCATCTAACAATTCAATTTTATTCTCAAGGCTTTCCCCTATCCTAGCATCATGAGTTACAATAATTAGAGTTGTATTTTCATCTTTATTTAGATTTATAAGTAACTCGACAATAACTTCACCCGTTTTACTATCTAAATTTCCTGTTGGCTCATCTGCTAACAATATTGCAGGCTTTGCAATAAGTGCTCTGGCAATTGCAACCCTTTGAGCCTCCCCGCCAGATAATTCTCTTGGCTTATGTTTTCTGCGTTTAGTAAGGTTAACCTTGTCCAGGAGAAAATCAAGCCTCTCTTCGGTTTCAGCTTTAGTTTTTTGTTTGCCAAACATGATAGGCAAAACTATATTTTCTTCTACTGTAAGGGATGGAATCAGGTAGAATTGTTGGAATATTGTTCCAGCAATATGTCTACGATAGTAGTTCAAATTGTAACGCTTTATATCCTTCTCTTTGACTGTAACCTCACCATCGTATTGAGTATCTAAACCACCCAAAATATTCAATAAGGTGGATTTACCACATCCAGAAGGGCCAATAACTCCCCACACTTCACCTTGGTTAATGGTTAAATCTACCCCCTTTAATGCCTTAACAGCATTAGTTTTGCCCATGATATAGGTTTTAGAAAGGTTTGATATCTTAATCATACGAGGACATTATATCAGTACTTCGTCAGAAAAGTCACTCACAAAAATATCTACTAAATCAGGATCAAATTGGCTACCCGCATTTTTCTGTAATTCTTGGATAGCTTCACTTTGAGACATAGGACAACGATATGGTCTATTACTTGTCATAGCATCATATGCATCAATTATAGCAAGTACTCGAGAGCAGTAAGGAATCTCTTCGCCTTCTAATCCATGAGGATATCCTGTCCCATCCCATCTTTCATGGTGATGTAAGACATCTTTTGCAACTTTTGGATCTTTTCCGACTAAAAATTCATAAGCCACCATTGGATGTTTTTCAATCTCTCGCCATTCATCTTCGTTAAGAGGTCCTGGCTTATTTAATATACTGGAGCTCAGACTCTTCTTCCCAACATCATGCATTAAACCCGCAAGAATGAGGCCTTCTAAATCCTGTGTATTCATCTCAAGAAATAAACCAAATTGTCTACACAAAGACGAAACTTTGATAGAATGCCTTCTCCACTCTTTCGCATCCATTTCAAAAAAAGAACCTTTACCCATTTCATACAAAAATGGCTCAAACATATATTTTACTTGGAATTTAAACTTAATCTAGCCTAGGAGTATAGCAGCTTTAATTACCGAAATCGACTTAAATTCAGGCCTATAAACAATTAAATAGCTTTTAGGAAATTGTGATTAAGCCCTCTTGAATTTAGAATCTATCTCATTTATTTTTAGCTTCCAAATAGTTGGACGACCGTGTGGGCATGTAATAGCGTTCTGACAATTTCTAAGATCTTTTATTAAATTGTTCATCTCAAGCTCAGACAGTCTTTGCCCTGCTCTAATACTTGCATGACAAGCTATAATTGACAAAATATCCTCCTGATTACGTTCTAACTTCGCTGACAAATCTTCTTGAGAGAGCAAATCATCCCAAAAAGCTCTCAAATCTGCTGAAGACAACCCAGATGGTACAGCATTAATTGTAATGGCTTCGGAATTTAAATCGAAAGTAAATCCTAATTCTTTAAATAATTCGGTATTTTCTTTAAGATAAGTAATTTGTATCTCAGATAACTCTATTACTTCAGGTACCAGTAATGACTGAGTCTCGGGATTATTCTTCGTATTTTCATAATGAATCCTTTCTGATGCTGCATGTTGATCTACGATCCAGAATTCTTTTTCAAATTCTACAATTATGTATTTCTTAAATACTTGAAAACAGTTATATTGTTCCTCAGCCGTCTTAAATAAGCTCATATCTTTTTGTTTAACCACCTTGGGTTTCAATAAGTGTTCTGAAAATTTGAGTCCAGACTCCACATTGAATTGTGAATCTCTTTTGTAATTACGCTCCTTTGATTCCGATTGGTATGACCTTTTTTTATCCTTCAATTGAAAATCCTCAGGCTCGGATGTAGGAGTTTGTACTTGCTTTACCGAGTGCTTACTTAGTGCTTCTTTCACAGCTCTTTCAACAGCAGAATAAACTCGATATGGATTTAAAAATTTCACCTCTTCCTTACGAGGATGTACATTAACATCAACTAATGATGGCTTGATGTTTATATTAATAATGTAGGGTACTTTCCTATTATGTGGAATAAAGCCTGCGAACCCTTGCGATATTGCCTTAGAAACGCCTCTATCATAAATCGGGCGATTATTTAAAAAACAATATTGATGTTGAGTCTTTTCATAATTATATTCTGGTTGTACAACATATCCTTCGATTTTAGTCCCATCTCCATCAAAAAATACCCCGAGCATAGTATTTGAAAAATCTGACTTTAGGATTTTTTTAATACGTGATTGATTTATTGTCCCAGGAGATGTATTCGGTATCTGTGGCAAATTGTAGATGGTCTTCGCATTACTTGTTAAGGAAAAGTGTATATTAGGACAAATTAAAAAGTAAGGTATTAAAATTTCAAGAATTTTACGATATTCCGTATTGTCTGTTCTCAAGTATTTTAATCGAGCAGGAACATTCTCAAAAAGCTTTTCTACGACAATAGAAGTCCCTATATCTCGCGCATGTTTTTTAGGTTCTGAAATTTTAGTACCACGACCTTCGATTTTATAGGCAAAAGAAGAATTTTTATCTCGAGAAATCGCAGAAACTTCGGCAACAGATAATATCGTAGAAAGAGCTTCACCGCGAAAACCCATAGATAAAGCTTCGTTTAAATCATCAATGTTTTCAATTTTGCTCGTAGTATGTGCTTCAAATACCTTGCTCAATTCTGAGGAATCAATACCATAACCATTGTCAGAAACCTCAATATATTTTTTGCCACCATTTTTAATCGTAATATCAATCCTTGTTGCTTCGGCATCGATAGAGTTATCTACTAACTCTTTAACCACAGAAGCAGGCTTTTCGATAACCTCGCCTGCAGCTATTTGATTTATGACCTCTTGCGAGAGTTTCTTTATCATATGGGGATTATAAATAGATTCTGTTTAATAATCCAGCCCAGTATTCTCATCTATTATTTTACTCCCTGGGAAAGTTAATATAGCTTGTCCAAATAAACATTTAGAAGCTATTTCAGGTTCTGAATTTGCTGCTATCTCTTCCAAGTTATGTAGTACTGTACTATATTCATCAGAGATAAGTTCCGTAATTTTGTTACTATCACGAGTATTTAATATGGGAAGTAGATCGTCCACCGCAGTTTCCACTATTTTTTCTTTTGCACTTGGTACTTCTTCATTACAAACAAATTCTAATAGTACATCTATCATTT
>PWFU01000017.1 GCA_003554185.1 Candidatus Dojkabacteria bacterium | reverse complement strand
AAACAAATGCTGTGGTAAAGGTAAAAATATATATTGAAAATTCTGTTTTCATAAAATAATAGAACTAAAGTTTTTATATATCTCAATTTACCAAAAAAAAATACAGCTTGGCAAATAATAAACGATATAAAATTTTGTTTCATATACAGCTGTGTACTTTGTCTTGGGAAAGGAAATTTTGTATAATTAGGAAGAAATGGAGAGGTGGCTGAGTGGTCGAAAGCAGCGCATTGCTAACGCGCCGTACGGAAAATATCCGTACCGCAGGTTCGAATCCTGTCCTCTCCGCCATTTTTTTTCTTTTTATTAATTTTTAATCTTTTCTTTTTTTAATGCCTCAACAATGTAAAAAATGTAACCACCTATGTAAAATACCAGAAGGAGGAGGTGGGATATGTGGGGTAAGGAAAAATGAAGAAGGGAAAATCAGGTTGATAGTAGATGAAACTCCGGTTGCAATAAATGTGGACCCCATCGAGAAAAAACCAATCTTTAATTACTTACCAGGGACCAAAACCTTTTCTTTAGGAACAGTAGGATGTAATTTTAGATGCTCAAATTGTCAAAATTATGACATATCTCAAATTTTTGGTTTAAAAGGAAAAATTAAAGAATATGAAAACCAAAATTTAGGAGAAAAAATAACTCCAGAAGAAGCGGTAGGAATAGCTGAAAAAAAAGGCTGCAAATCAATCTCATACACATACAACGAACCAACCATATGGGTAGAACATGCATTAAAAACAATGAGAAAGGCACAAGAAAAGGATTTAAGGAACATCTGGGTGTCAAACGGATACATGACAGAAAAAACACTAGAAGAAATACTCCCCTACTTGGATGCAATAAACGTAGACCTTAAATCTTTTTCAGAAGATTTTTATGAAAAAAACTGTGGAGCAAAATTATCTCCGATATTAGAAAACCTCAAGAAAATGAAAAAAGAAGGAGTACATTTGGAAATAACTACATTGATAATACCAACACTAAGTGATGATGAAAAAATGCTTGAAGAACTAGCAAGTTTTTTAAAAGACGAAATAGGAGAAGAAACACCATGGCACATATCGGCATTTACAGGGAGTATATCTTGGAAACTCCAGAATATACCGGATACAAACATAGAAAAGCTTGAAGAAGTTTATGATATAGGGAAGAAGGTTGGGTTGAAGTACATATATACAGGAAATATACCGGGGAGTGGATTAGAAAACATCTATTGTCCTGAATGTGGTGAAATGGTCATTTCAAGAGCTGGATATTACATACAGAATTACTTAGAAAAAAACAACTGCTATAATTGCAAAAAGCAAATAATTTAAAAAATAAAAGAATATGATAACCATAGCTGCAATAATGCCACATGCACCAATACTCCTACCAGATGTAGGATCTGGAGAGGATCACTCTAAACTAAGAAATACCCTTGAAGCTATAGAAGCTATGAAAAAGAGATTTGAAGAGGTAGATTTTGACGAGATAATTATAACGTCGCCACATGAAGATTGGGGATTTAACGTACCCCTGCATTTGTTGGTTAAAAGCTTTGAAGGAAAGATACATCCCTACCTTGTGGGACCAAAACAACCAAAGGATTATTTTAAATTGGGAACAGAGAATGCAAAAAGTTTTAAAAAAGATACAAAATACGCAATAATCTCCTCAGGAGATTTATCACATGCACTAAAAGAAGAAGGCCCATACAAATATCATCCTGATGGAGTAAATTTTGATCAAGAATTTGTAAAGCTTTTAGAAGAAAAAAACGTTGATGAAATACTAACCCTTAATGAAGAATACCCAGAAGCTGCAGAATGTGGACTAAGATCATTTGCACTTACATTTGGACTCCTAGAAGGGCTTGGAGAAGAAATGAACCCAGAAATACTTTCATACGAAGGTCCCTTTGGAGTCGGCTATTTAGTTGCTCAACTAGTTTAATATGGAAGAAAAAGAGAAGAAATTATTAAAAAAAATAGCCAGAAAAAGTATAGAAGCTGGATTAGAAGGTAAAGAAATGCTATTAGATTCTGAAGAAATTCCTGCTTCTTTAAAAGAAAATAGAGGAACCTTTGTAACCCTAAAAATTGATAATCAGCTGAGAGGTTGTATTGGGCATATAGAGGCTGTGCAGGAGTTGTATAAGGATGTTGCTGAGAACGCATATTCTGCGGCATTTAGAGACCCTAGATTCCCACCGCTATCAAAGGAGGAATACCAAAATTTAAATATATCAATATCCGTTCTTACAAAGCCAGAAAGATTTGTATATCAAAATACTCAGGAGCTTTTAGAATATTTGGACAAGAATAAGCCGGGAGTTATTCTTAAAAAAGGGACAAGCCAATCTACGTTTTTACCTCAAGTATGGGAAGATTTAAAACATCCAGAAGAATTTTTAACCCACTTATCTCTTAAAGCAGGTCTTGCTCCAGATGCTTGGAGAGATTCTGTAGAGATATATACTTACACAGCTGAAGAAATTTAGCAGTTCCTGTTGTAAAAATTTGTTCTTTACCCTTTATAAAAAGGTTCTTTATTAAAAATTAAGAAAGTTTTTAGGGGGTTTTAACACCGTAACTCTTGAGTAACATGTCCCACCCCCATAAAAGATTCTCAATGTTTACTTCCCCAATTATTAAAAGCTTTAAAATATCAAAAACATGTAAAATTTAAAAATGGATAAAATGTTTACTTAATATATGTTAAAATTTCAAATAAAATTTTTAAAACATTAGATATGAGTATTAAGCATCTAGTCAGTTCCAATCAATTGGACATCGATTTCCTTTTTAATCTATTCGACAGGGCTGAAAAACTGCGCCAAGAAGGGCAAAAACCTCTTAATAATGAAATACTAGCAACACTATTTTACGAACCAAGCACAAGAACAAGACTAAGTTTCGAATCAGCAATATTAAAACTAGGAGGGAGTTTAATAAGTACGGAAAACGCTAAAGAATTCTCCTCTGCAATTAAAGGAGAAGCCTTGGAAGACACAATACGAGTTATAGATAAATATGCAGATATAATAGTGCTAAGGCATTTTGAAGAAGATGCATCTCAAAAAGCAGCATCGGTTAGCCAGGTGCCAATTATAAGTGGAGGAGATGGGGCAGGAGAACACCCAACACAGGCTCTTCTAGATATGTACACCATATGGAAGGAACATGGAACTCTTCAAGACTTACACATAACAATAGCTGGAGACTTAAAATACGGTAGAACTGCAAGGTCTTTGTGTAATGTGTTAAGCCAGTTTAAGAATAATAAAATCACCTTTGTATCACCAAAGGGGTTAGAAATGAAGGATGATATAAAAAACAATTTAAGAGGAAAGAAAATAGATTTTAAAGAAACAAATGATCTAAACACAACTCTACAAGACTCAGACATAATATATTTAACAAGAACACAAAAAGAAAGATTTGAAAATGGAGAAGAGATTAATAATTCTCTTCAGATAAATGACCAAAGTTTAGAAAGTCTTAAAAAAGAAGCTAGAATATTACATCCCCTACCCCATGTAGAAGAAATAAATATATCTTTAGAAAAAGAAACCAAGGATCAAAGAATAGCATACTTCAGACAGGCAGAGAATGGGTTGTTTATAAGAATGGCCTTGATAGAACACCTACTGAATAAATAACCTTAGTTGATAAGATCTCAACTAATCTACCAATTCTAAGGATTAAATCCTTTCTAAGGAATATGCTATAAAAAGGGGGGACTCGAATCCCCCCAAAAACAACAGATTCAACCTGCTTTATTATTCTTCAGGCTCTATTACTGTTATTTCAATTTCGTCTTCATCCCCAAAAAATTGAGTTTGAGCATGAAGAGGTGCATCTTCTACGTCAACTGCATTTTCATACTCGTACTCCCAAACTACCACACCTTCTTTGGCAGGATAAGAAGCACCGCTCTCGACAACAATGATGTCATTAGTTGCAGGATCAGGCTTCGCTACCGCAGGGCCATCGAGCTTCTCGTTTTCTTGAAGAACCCTACCTTCAGGACCACTATAATCTCTAAAGCGGAAAGCACTCTCTCCCTCTTCACATGTTGGAGTTTCATTTGAATACGTCCCACTTGGTGCGGCACAACCTCCTATACCCATCAATCCAGCGATAACAGCTGCACCTAATGTCTTCTTAAAATTAGAAGTTTTTTGCTGTTTAGCTTCTTTACTTTCCATAAATATATTTT
>PWFU01000103.1 GCA_003554185.1 Candidatus Dojkabacteria bacterium | reverse complement strand
TTGTTTATTTGTGTTGTTTATTTGTAAACATGAATTTGAAAATTGGTTACTTTTTAAAACTGCCTTTGGCTGCCTTGGTATTTGTTTTCTTTTCCTTTGTTTTAGGATCTTCGATATTATTGGCTGTAGAGCCAACATTAAAGATCACGGTAGAGGAGTCTCCAGATGAGAAAGAGATAGTTCTTTTTGCAGAACCAAGTGAAGGTGGTACTGTTACAGGAGGAGGTTCTTATGAATTTGGTACAGAGGTAGAGATTGAAGCTGAACCCTCAACCGGTTATGAATTTGTTTATTGGCTTGATGAGAGTGATAATGAGATTTCTGACAACCCTGTTTATTCTTTTACAGTAGATCGTAGTAGGGAGATTAGAGGAGTTTTTGAACTAAAGAGTTATGATGTTGTTTTAAACAAATTTGGAGATGGATATGGTTCTGTATCTGGTGCAGGTACTTATGAATACGGTAGCATAATTAATTTAGAAGCAACGAGTGATTATGGCAGTGGTTTTGTAGGTTGGTATAAGGATGGTACAAAACTAACTCAGAATAAGACACTTTCTTGGGAAGTCGAGGAAGATGTTGTTTTAGGAGCTTTTTTTGCTTTAAATGAATATGAGTTAGAGTTATCAACTCGAGGTGATGGTAGTGGAGATCTTGAAGGTGAAGGTATTTACAAGCATGGTGAAGAAGTTTCATTAGTTGCAATTTCTGACGATGATAGTAGGTTCGTAGGTTGGTATAGAGATGATGAGAAACTAGAGTCTGAAACAAGTTATGTTTTTACTATTGAAGAGGATCTTGAACTCTATGGTGAGTTTGAATTAGTACCTGATGATGTTTTCGTAATCAATGCTTTTAGTAGTGAAGGAGGAGAAATTGAACCATCAGGAGAGGTTTTGGTGGATGAGGGTGATAGTAAGACATTTACATTTGAGCCAGATGAAGGTTTTGGTATTTTTGAAGTATTTGTTGATGGTGAGAGCCAAGGTAGATTAACCGATTATACTTTTGATAATGTTGCTGATGATCATGAAATTGAAGTAGTTTTTGCTAGGTTGGTAGATATTAGTTTGGATATTGTAGGTAGTGGTGATGTAGACTTTGATATTTCAGATCGTATGGTTGGTGAAGTATTGGAGATAAGTGAGGAAGATATTATTCCTGCTACTGGATTTGAGTTCGTTGAGTTAGTTATCTTGGATGATGAAGGTGAAATTTCTTTGTATATAGATAACTTGCCATATTATTATGGCATAGAAGGAGATTTTGAATTGATAGTAATTTTTGAGGAAGTAGATGATTTGGTTAGTAGAGTAACTGAGGATATTTCTGGTGCAGTTGGGACATTTGCCGATAGTATTAGAGCATTGGATGTAGATGATAATATCGTGCGTACTACTTCTATGGTTGTAGGAGCAGCAGTAATTCCTCTTACAGCGTTTTCTCTTTTATCTAGTCAGTTTGGGATGTATTACTATCTCATGCAATTATTTTTAGGGATTCTCGGTATAATGGGTTTACGTAAAAAGGGTAAACCTTATGGTGTTATATATAATTCTGTAACCAAGGAGCCGATTAATCGAGCTATTGTTAGGGTATATGATACAGCTGGTAAACTTGTTCATACAGATGTATCAGATGTTTATGGTGTTTTTTCAGGAGAGTTACAGGATGGTAATTATACGATGGAAGTATTTGCTCGTGGTTATGAATTCCCATCGGATGTAGTTTCTGGTTCAGAGGACAAACCCTATACCAACATATACAGGGGAGGTGAATTTACTTTAGATGTAAATAATCCTTTACAATATTCGATACCTTTGGATCCTTTAGAGGTAGATAGAATAAAATATGCTCAAGCTATCAGGATAAATAAAATCACGAATTATCTTGGGTTTTTACAGAAAATATTAATATTTATAGGTTTGTTGCTTTCAATTTTTGTATATATCAGAATCCCCTCGGTGCTTAACTTATTAATTATGTGTGTATATATACTTTTGTCAATACTGTCGTTTTCAAATATTTTTTACAGGGAAAAGAGGTATGGTAAAGTAGAAAGTGAGGAATTAGATGTATCAGAAGTAGTTTTAAGTTTAAGGGATAGTGAGACTGGTGAATTGTTTAGCAAACGTGTATGTGACAAAAATGGTCATTATAGGTTTATTGTTCCAGGTGGCAAATATCGTCTTGAAGTAATGAATGAAGGTTATAAATTGTCTAGGGATTATACGTTTGAGGGTCCTGAGGATAAACCTTTGTTAATAAATCCTAGAGTACGTGTTTTAAAAAGCAAGGAGAAAGATAAAAAAAAAGTGGAGAGGCATAAAAAAAACAAAAAACTGGTAATATAGTTTAAACTAATTAGTGAATTAAATATGAAAAACCAGAAGTTGAAGAAAAACCGTCTTATTGTCATATATATTTGTATAGGTATTCTTTTATTGCTCTGTTTAGGTTATGCTTTTCTTTATGATACTTCGGTGAGGGAAGAGATAGAAGGGGTAAATATTTCAGAAAAAATCACAGATGAGAATCTTGAATTAGCAATCCTGGATACTTTGGATATTGAGGAAGGTGAGATACTAACTCAGGATGATATGGAGCAATTATCTGAGTTGGAGGTAGATTCAGAGGTTTATGGGGAGATAGGAGATCTCTCCGGTTTGGAATATGCAACGAATTTAGAGAAATTAGATTTAGCATCTCATGATGTTACAAACATATCAGCATTAGTATTTTTAACAAACTTAGAATATGTAGACCTATCAGATAATAGGGTTTACAGTGTTCCAGAATTTAATGATTTATCCAATCTAGAATATTTTAACTTGAGTTTTAATTATATAGATGTAGAGGAATATGTAGATGAACTAGAATTAATAGAAGAGAATAATGAAGATGTAGATCTTAATTATGAAAATCAACAAGAAAAACCAAATTACGAGGTCACCCTAGATGTTTCTCCTGCAGATTCTTCGGAAGATGTAGAGTTATCAGGTGATGGAGTATACAAGCTTGGGGAGGAAGTAACTCTAGGTATAGAGATATTAGAGGAAAATGAATACGAATTTTTAGGTTGGGAAGATACAAGAGAAGGAGAGATAGTAAGTGAAGAAAAGAATTATAGCTTTAATATAGAAGAAGATTCATATTTTATAGGAGTTTTGGAAGAAAAGGAGATAGAGGTAGAATATAGTTTAGAGATATCGATTATAGGTATGGGGGAGGTAGATATAGATCCGGACAAGGATGAGTATAAAGAAGGTGAAGAGATCACATTAGAAGCTATTCCTTCAGAAGATTTTATAAAATGGAAAGGAGATATAGATGTATTAGAAGACATTGAATCTTCTTCAAACACTTTTTCAATCAACGATAACATAAGTTTAGAAGCACATTTTGAAGAGGAGGAGATAGCTCCTATGGAAGAACCGATTTTACCTTCGTTTACTTTAACTTATACTGCGGGAGAAGGAGGTTGGATAGAAGGTTCTGCAGAGCAGTCTGTAGATGAGGGTGATGATGGTGAAGAGGTAGAAGCAATTCCGGACAAAGGTTATTACTTTGTTGAGTGGGATGATGGGATAGAAGATAACCCACGACAAGACACTAATGTGACGCAAGATATAGACGTAAAAGCAGAGTTTCAACCGAATGAGTATGAATTAACTTTATCGGCAGATCCTTCAGGTGTAGGTGAGGTTATTGGTGCAGGTACTTATGAATATGGTCAAGAAGTAACAATAGATACGGAAATAGAAAATCCTGATAAATATGAGTTAGGTTATTGGGAGGGGGAGAAGTTAGGCTACGTTGGGCATGGCGATTGGGTTTTTTCCGTTTCTTTTAGTCCGTGTAGTGAATACATAATTTCTGGTGGTAGAAATAACAGAGCGGAAGTTTGGAATGTAGAAACAGGTGAGCGTGAATTATCTTATTCTCATACTCGGAACGTTAATTCTGCTTCTTTCAGTTCCTGTGGTGATTATGCAGTTTCTGGGGGTAATGATGATACAGTTCGTGTCTTGGATGTGGATTTGGATGCAGAGACACTTGGTGAAGAGAAGGAGTTAATTTATGAGCATGATGCTTTCGTTAATTCTGTCTCTTTCAGTTCCTCTGATAATTATATAGTTTCTGGAAGTGTGGATGGTACAGTTCGTGTCTTGGATGTGGATTTGGATGCAGAGACACTTGGTGAAGAGAAGGAGTTAATTTA
>PWFU01000105.1 GCA_003554185.1 Candidatus Dojkabacteria bacterium | reverse complement strand
GTACGCAAGAGATATTTGAATTTATACAATAGGAATTAATTGCTTATAAGGTAGATATTTTCAAGCGTCTTCTTCGTCTGAGTTATTGGCTTATCCAATAAAATTAAACTGACCATCGTATATGTTTCCCTCTTCATCCATGTAATAATCCTATGCTTCTCCCTCAATTTGAACTTTCTTAAACTTCTACCCATTGTGTTCTACAATGCTTTCCTCCTCTTCTTCGGCTTCACCACCAAGAAGGCCTTGGACACCGCCTCCCTTCTTGTAGGCCAGCAGGATCTCGTACTTCTCCTTCATGCTTAGAGACTCAGGTGTTTGCCCTTGCAGCACCTCCCTCAGTTTATCGTCTTCGTCGTAGATGGTTTTGAACTCTGACTCCACAATCTTGGCTTCTTCCTCGTCCAAGCCTTCTTTATTGTCTTCATCCCCTAATAAACCTTAAACGCCACCTCCGTTCATGTAGGCATTCATAATTTGGTATTTTTCCTCGAGAGAAAGCCCTGAAATTTCATTTCCGAGGACTTGCTTAAGTTGGGGATCGTTCTCGTAAATGTAGTTGAACTGGTCGTTGATCATCTTGGCTTGGTCTTCGGGATCCAGTTCTTCCTCCTCTTCTTCGTCAGTTACTTGCAACTTGCCTGTAGCACTGATATCCTTCTTCTCACTGGTTGAGGATTCACCCTTCTTGGGTTCTTCTTTAGAAGGATTTTGCTTGTTAAGGGCAGGTTCGGACTTGTCTTTGGTCCTGGAATTATTGAATATGTCCTCCTCTTGCTTCTTGGCGCTCTTCTTGTTATCATCATCGAAGTCGTCTTCGTATTCGTCTTCGAAGTCATCTCCGAAGTTGTTGTCCACGAATAGGCCGTTGTCAGTGTCTTCTCTCTTGTTCTTCTCTGCGAACACATCTTTGTCCTTTTTGTTGAACTCGATAGGGCGGTCAGAGTCAAGTTCAAAGCCAATGTCCTCGAGGTCATCGAAGGCAGGTTTTACTTTATCGTCGAAGGGGTTAGCTTTTTTCTAAACGTCTGATGGCTGAGAAGATTGCTGGGCTGCAGGTTTATTCAGAGTCTTTACTTCATCTTTAACAGGGTTTTTATTCTTAGTATCTAAGTTCCAGGGGTCGTTGTCATCTTCATCATCGTCGAAATCGTCAAGCATATTCCCTTTATTCTTATCTTTTGAAACTTCCTTCTTTTACTCTACCTTTTTCATGTTTTATTCTTCTTCTTCACTATCGTTGTCAAAGTCATTATCATAACTTGGAAGTCCCTTCTTTTCAAAGAAATTGGGCTTTTTTTGTTCCTGTTATTGCTCTTTGACTTCGGGCTATTTCTATTTCACATTGTTTTCTTTGTTAGACTTATATAGCTATGTATGTAGCTTGTTCAGTAAATCAAGTACCTATACTTTGCATTTAGCTAATCTTTATATATAAAAATGAAATTTTTGCTGTTTTGCTATGCAAACTTACCTGTTGTCTACTGATTTTCTTGGGGTTAAAGTACGTTTTCTCTGTGAGGAATAGGTCTTCGCATATTTTGGGGATGTCGGAGTTCTCTTTCAAATCCACTTTGATTTCGTGCACGTACTTGCGGTGCCCCTTTTGTGCGTGAATAAGTTTGTACACTATGGCTATAGTAGGTGGACGGAAACGCAAACAGAACTTAATGGGGTCTGCTGGCAGAAAACCCCCGCTACTCGATGGAACTTAGTAGGAGAGTTCAAGGGTGGCAGATTGTTTTGATGTAGTTTTAGCCATATTGATGTAATTTTAATTTGAAGAAATCCAAACAGTATTATTAATTTAAATTTTTTGAAAGTCATTAATTAGTTTCTTATTTTATTAGAACATTAAATAAATAAAAGTATGTCGAAAGCTTAAGTTGACAATAAAGTCGTAATCCCTCCACCTACTGTTGTAAAAGATACCAAGTCTAAAGAACCTACTCAATAAGACCATCCTGATGCTTCATACATAAAAAGAGAAGACATTGGAGTTGTTGTAGCTAAAGGCTTGGCTGTAATGTACAAAACTTAGCCAAAGAACCCAGTAGATTTCTTATCAAAGTGGCTCCTAAACTACGCCTAAGTAGAAAAAACTGCTCTTTTAACTCACGAACACCTCGATAAAGTCAAGGACCTCAAAGATAAACAAAGCTACTAATAAATCTTGGATAAAAAAGAAACAGAAACTAAACAAGAAGAAAAGCAATAGGAAGACCTTAAGGACAAGTCCTTCTACGATAAGATTAATTCTTCAACCGACTTAAACGACCAGTTACAAGATCTAGCCAATTTCCTTCAACTTAAAAGTTCAGCTACTGCAGTCTATGTAGGTAAAATGGTTGCACCTAAGAAACCCATCAACGAGGAAGATGATGAAACTGCCCATTAAGACGATGAAGCAGCCAAAGTAATCCACTTTTTGCATGCTACAGAGGGTCATGCCTTCCTCATAGACAAAATTTTAAAATAGGAACAGGGTCTTACATTTGACGTATTCAGAGAAGATGAACCAGTTGAAGAGGAGAGAACTATTGATGAAGGAGATGAAGGGTATGAAGAGCAACAAGCGAGACTTAGAGCTAAAGAACAAGAGGAGATTCTGCCTAAGTTTGTATACGTGCCAGAAGTAGTAAGAGAGCCTAGGATGCACTTCTATAAGGTGCCTAAGCTTGGTTCTTACATGGCCATCAAACTAGAGTATGAAAGCTGTCTCTTTGAAGAAGCCCTGAGTGTGGCTGTTATGGACTACCTCGATGTCAAGCAAAGAGAGAAAGAACAAGAAGAAGAAAAGAGATAGCACCTGGAAAAGTTAGATGAGGAAAGAAATGAGGAGGAATAGCAAGAGCAAAGGGAAGACCGCCAGTGGGAAGAAATTCAGCCTCAGCCTTTCCGCAGCTAAAAGATTTCTTTCGTGGTTTGCTTGAACACCTTAGGTTAAGACCGTGAATTCACAGAAGATGAGAAGAAACTAGCTTTGAGAACGGTCAGAGACTATAGAGACAGGTGGGAACAAGTCGAGAAAGACAATTTACAGAAAGATATTCTCAGAAGAATCAAGAACATTAACTTTGACAAAGACTACAGAGAAAACTACGAACCCCTTGACTTGCTGGCTATGGACAAGTTTGTTGATGACGAACTCGTGCCTAAGGAAGGGGAGGAGCCTCTCGACGATGACACCAAGCAGCTGATGGGCAGAAAACTGAGATTCCAGCAAATGACTAAAGCTTTCTACGTGCCAGCCCCAGTGGCAGAAACTCCAAAGGCTAAGGCAAAAGCAATCTGATAGTATATTTAAATTTAAGCAATAATTATAAATTATAATTTTCTTAATGGACCCTAAAAAGCAACAGCAACAACCACCTGTCAATAACAAGGGTGGGGCTCCTCCCGAAGAAAACAAATTAGACTCTATTTAGAATGATAACGGTCCTTAATATCAACCTCTGCAGCCAGAGCAATGGAAGAAAAAGATTTTGGCTTTTAAAAAGTTGAATGTAATAAAAATGTCCAGAGTTTTCCAAACAGTTTTCTACTTGCTTGGCTATCAACGGGAAGAGATTTGCGAAAGAGACACCAACAAGCTTGAGTGGAAAAAAGCAAAAACTCTACTTGATGATGGGTTTTTCCTTCGCTTAGGTAATTACAATCCTTTTGGATCTAAAGAGAACGAATTCAAAGAATACTAAAAGTTAAAGTTCCTAAAAAGAAACGTTTCCATGTATGAAGTGGAGCAAGTAGACGACTACTCCCTAGCCCTAGGCAAACTTTACCGGTGGTTGTTACATGCCATTGACCTCAGGGAGGAAGACGTCCTCATTAGGAGGGACTAAATCCAGAAGCTTAAGGAAGAAAGGCAACTTGCCATTGATGCAGCCCAGGAAAGAGAGAGACTCAGAGACAACGACCTCGACGTAGCAAGAGCTGTAAATTCACAACTTTAATTTTTAGGAATTTGAAGCTGAAGAGGAAAAGAGAGTGGCCGCTGCCGAGGAGGAAGAAGAGGTTGAGGGCGGAGCTTAGCAACCTCAGAAAGAGGCTCAGCCGTTTGATGAGGAAGGATTCCTAAAGAAGTGGGATGAAGAAAATGCAAAGATTGATATACCACCTGAAGTGGTCGACTTCATAGACAATGATTTCGACGTAGAACTTGATGAAACCAACAATTGAATGTATTAATTTCTATTTCAAATCAATAGTACGCAAGAGGGGTTTTGGGGTTTTGGGGTTTTGGGG
>PWFU01000093.1 GCA_003554185.1 Candidatus Dojkabacteria bacterium | reverse complement strand
CGAGTTCAGGGAAAGACTCGAAGACTTGGACGTAGTGGACGAAGATGTTATGGAGGAAGAAGTTGAGGAAGCGGCCGAGAAGTTGATGGAAGGTCTTGGTTAAAAGTTTTAGGCACTACATTCTTCCAAGAAAGCTTATAAATTTCTTCCATTAATCCTGTTATGTGGTTAAATGGGTGAGGATTATACAGAAGAGATAAATAAAATAGTCAATAATGCGTTTGAAAAATTAAATTTTGATGGACGACAAAGAGTGAAAAACGAGGGCAAGGAACTTAGTTCTTCTCACTTAAAGGAAGCTGCACAACCCGAACCCTTTACTAAGAAAAAAATTATAGAGAAAATAATTAGTTTACTTGATTTAAAAATTCTACCTGAAAAATATGTCGACCTTTTAGACGTTAATCGTTGGGTTGACTACAGACTCAAGAACCAAGAAGGGGGAAAATTTCTTTTAGAAGCAAAGCCACTAAACGCCAATCTTTACAAGGATGATGAAAATGGAGCAGTAAATCAAATTAAAAAGGTCTTCAAGTTGGCGGAAATAAGAGATGAACATGAATTTGGCATCGCAACCGATGGGATTAAGTGGGTTTTTCTAAACAACAAGGGAGAGAAGGTTGAAGAACTTGATATACGTAAGGATTTTCACAAAGTAAGAAAATATCTCAGTGGAGAAAAGGGTCTCATCTCTCAGAAAGAACAGGAAGAAATAACTGATAAGTTCTACCAATGGTATGACGCACTACTCCATGGGGGCAAATACAAAAACCACGAAGATAAGACAAGAAAAATATCTAAAGAAGACTGCTTTATAAACAATATATATCACGCGAAAGATGAGGACAAAGAAGAGATTGCCCAAGTAATAATGAACCGCCTCATCTTCATTAAATTCCTACAGAGTAAAGGTATAGTAAAATTTGATGTTCTCGAATACCTCTCAGAACTCAACGAGAACGAACTCAATTCAAAAATGGACACATTCTTCTTTGAAGTATTCAACCAGCCTAAGGAAGACCGTGTTAATATTCCTGATAAATTTGAAGATATCCCTTATTTAAATGGAAATCTTTTTAAAAGGACGCAAGTCGAAAGGGATAATCCTGGCTATCAAGTTAAATACAATATACTTGTCAAGGTTGTGGATTTCTTAGATGGCTTTTCCTTCGTTCATAAGGAGTCAATGGAGGAAAAGGAAGCTATTGACCCGAAAATTCTTGGCTATATATTTGAGAGAGCAATGACTGCAGCAGAAAGAAAAAGTACGGGCGCATACTATACCCCGAAAGCCATCACGAAATACATTGCTGAAAATACTGTTTATCCGGTTTTACTTGAGAAAGTAAACAACTTTCTAAAGGAAGAAAGAGGTTACAAGGAAGAAGAACTCTTGGATGATATTAACGAACTTTACACAAAAGTTCCGGGAAGTTTATGGGAAATTAGACAAAGAGTTCTTATAGAGGACTTTAAAGTTGTAGACCCCGCCTGTGGTTCTGGTGCTTTTCTCCTTGCTGTTGCAGATATACTTTGGGAAATTTACATGAATATTGCTGAAAGAACGAACAAGGGATTTAGTGAATATTGGCTAAAAAGAGAGATTCTGAAGCATAACATCTACGGAGTAGATATCAATCCAAATGCCATAGAAATAGCAAGGTTGCGTCTTTGGCTCTGGCTTGTAGATTCTTACAACACAAGCAAGAAGAAAGATGTGAAGCCACTTCCAAATCTTGATACAAAAATTAAAACTGGGAACAGCCTTGTGGGTTATGGAGATGTATCAGAATTGGATAAAAAGATGAATAACCTAAATAACTTTAGAAACAAGTTATCGTTGCCTAAGCTTCTTGAAAAGAAAAAAGAATTGGTCAAGAAATATAACGAAGCACCGGGACAGAAAGAAAAGAGAATCAGTGAAAAATTAGAAAACACCAATGAAGGACTCAAAACAATGCTTGACTATAAGTATTATTTAAAGCTGAACGAAGAGGCTATGAAAATTGATGAAGATAATTTACAGAGTCTCAATCCTTTCCATTGGGGGAGTGAATTTATTAGAGTCTTTGACCCTGAAAAACCAGAAGATAAGAGAGGGTTCGATGTAGTCGTTGGTAATCCTCCTTATATCCCAATAGTGAAAATGGGAGCTCCAGACTTTGAAAAGGAAATATATAAACACAAATACAAAACATATTTCAAGAGTTCTGATTACTACACATTATTTTATGAACGTTCTAAATCACTTATGACATCAGGTTCATTCCTTGGGTTTATATCTAAGAAGGAAACATGGAAAACTGGGTTCAGCTTTAAGCCCTTCCGGAAAATGTTACTTGATTTTGGTCGAGTGAATATAATAGACTTTCAGAAAAGAAGGGTTTTTAATTCGGGCAGCGATGGTCCACGCATCCTAACCAATATTATTTTTACAAAGAAGACCGATTCGAAGGATAATGAAGTCACGCTCAAAAAAATTAACGATGATGATGACTATATAGATTATAGTGATTATGAAATAATTAAAGGCGAGTTTAAAGATAGAGAACCTTGGAACTTCATTGACTCAGAAATTTGGCAATACATAAGAAATACCACAAAATATAAACTGGGAGAAAGACACAACGAAGATAAAGAAAATGCACTATGTTATGTTTATCAAGGTGTTAGAGTAGGGGAAGCGGAAAACAGTATATTTCAAGAAAAGCCACAATATGAGGAATACAAAGATTATGTCTATGATTTTGTTAAAGGTAGCTTCATTAAAAGAGGCTTTATAGACGAATCAAAGTATATTATAAATATAAACAAAATTGATAATGATAAATTTCTTGATAAACTAAACTTAGAAACAAAGAATTTTGATAATTATAGCAATGAAAAAGTATTAGACTCAGAAACCCGAATTCTTGTGCCAATGAACTCCCCACCAAATAATTTCGCCATTAAGTATGGAAAAACTATCCATGAACAAAGTTGTTTGGGGTTAGTTATTAAGCCGGATTATCAAGGACAAATAACACACGAATCATTAAGATTGATTTTGAATTCTTCCTTGTTAAATTATATTATTTCATTAATTATTCCAAAGAGGGACGTTAGCGAAATTTATGATTTCCATACTTCTAATATAATAAGAATACCTATTAAAATCCCAGAAAATAATAAAATACTTGATATTCTTTCAAGATATGATATTTCCCTAAAAAATACTAAAGTAGAAAATGGTTTAAAAAGTAATTTTTTCAAAAAAATTAAAGATTCTGTAGTTTATGAACTCTATTTAGGAAAGGAAATTGGAACAGACATTACTGCTTTAATAAATAATTATATAAAGGACATATCAAATTTAGACTCTGAAAAAGAAAAAATAAAAACAATTAAAGAAGTTCTTAATAAATTAAATAAAGATGAAAAAGTAGAAGAAGAAATTAAAAAAATTGAGTCCAATGGGTGGGTTCAAAAAATCGAAGAAGAAATATAGAAACTATAAAAATGGGAGAAATGAGGAAATTAATCAAAGATGAGAGAATTTATTAGTTGATTAAAACCACCACCTTGCAGGCGTAAAAAGGCTTAACTTTTATAAACCTTGGTACTAATAAAGTAATAGGAAGGGAACAGACCAGTGGTCTGGGTACCGGAATGCTCCCAGCACACCACACTACTTTTGTTTTTCTTGGATTTGGAAGAGGATTTAGGCACTACATTCTTCCAAAAAAAATATAAGGGAACACGCCCAAAGATTATATTGATAAATATGGCTAAAGTAACGAAAACCAAACACGAGTTCAGAGGAAGTAAGATAGTTCTTGTAATTGCTCTTCTTTTCGGGTTGATTCCTGGTTTGCTTTATTATTTTTTGAAGAGGGAAACAATCCAAGTGACAGAAGAGGAGTAGTGTAAAATGAAGTGGTATTGCAAGAACTGCGAAGAGGAAGTAGAACCATCCAAAGACTTCAATTGGGTGGCGTTTATCCTCTTATTAGTTTTTACTTTAGGAATAGGGGCCATAATCTATATACTTTTTTACGCCTTCAAAAACGAGGTCTGCCCGCAGTGTGGAGATACAAACTGGGGCGCAAAACCAGGAAAATAATTAATTATACGCCACCATAAATTTACATTAAGTATCGAATCCTGCTCCGGGCGCCAACAATTTTCCTTTGTAAATTTTTTATTTCTGTATAGCTCTTCTGTCGCCATGGCCCAAAGACTTTTAAGCGAGGTATTGCTTTTATTTGTAGGTGATTT
>PWFU01000074.1 GCA_003554185.1 Candidatus Dojkabacteria bacterium | reverse complement strand
TCACCTAAGTTTTTGGTATCAACGTTTCAATCCACGCCCCCGCGTGGGGGGCGACTGTAATAGTTTGCCAGGGTTGCGACCAGGTGATTGTTTCAATCCACGCCCCCGCGTGGGGGGCGACGCCCTCATCAAAGCCATATTTATGCTCTTCTTCTGTTTCAATCCACGCCCCCGCGTGGGGGGCGACGTAGGATGGGCGGCTAAGTGGGCTGTAGCAAAGTTGTTTCAATCCACGCCCCCGCGTGGGGGGCGACTTGAGCTTATGCTCTAATATTAAGCGGGAGGGTTGTTTCAATCCACGCCCCCGCGTGGGGGGCGACACTAAAATCCATACTTAAAACCTCCTTAAAATAGTTTCAATCCACGCCCCCGCGTGGGGGGCGACGATATTTCCGCTCAACTACTTAGACAGCATTATTGTTTCAATCCACGCCCCCGCGTGGGGGGCGACCCAATCGGTTAGAGACATATCAAAGCAGGTTGCTGTTTCAATCCACGCCCCCGCGTGGGGGGCGACTAATTATCAACAACAAGGAATTAGAGATCTACAAGTTTCAATCCACGCCCCCGCGTGGGGGGCGACATTTGCCATTTTACATTTCGAGGCAACAAAGCCGGTTTCAATCCACGCCCCCGCGTGGGGGGCGACTCCACAAGTAGGGCACTTACCAAGATCATAAGAAGTTTCAATCCACGCCCCCGCGTGGGGGGCGACATATTGCCATTGTTAATGTGTTTACACTTTATGTGTTTCAATCCACGCCCCCGCGTGGGGGGGCGACCATTTATTCACCAACTTCTTCATAAGACATATTCGTTTCAATCCACGCCCCCGCGTGGGGGGCGACGTGCTTCTTCCTTTTCCTTTTCAAGTTCCTTCTTGTTTCAATCCACGCCCCCGCGTGGGGGGCGACGTTCGCTCACCTTGCACCCCCTCCACCGCCACCGGGTTTCAATCCACGCCCCCGCGTGGGGGGCGACATTATAGCACGGGGCAGTTTGAACCAGGCGAAGCGTTTCAATCCACGCCCCCGCGTGGGGGGCGACGCCCGTATGCGCTCAAAAGGTTAGCCCTGCATTATGTTTCAATCCACGCCCCCGCGTGGGGGGCGACGCCGATTGCCGGGCTGATCAGTTTAGCAGACGTTGTTTCAATCCACGCCCCCGCGTGGGGGGCGACCGGTTTTCCTCGCCGGGAACATAAACTTTATGATTGTTTCAATCCACGCCCCCGCGTGGGGGGCGACAAGGGCTTATCCGGGCGGCATAGGTTCATACCCCAGTTTCAATCCACGCCCCCGCGTGGGGGGCGACGTGCGGGCCTTGACCGCCTGTTAAGTCATTAACAGTTTCAATCCACGCCCCCGCGTGGGGGGCGACCGTATTATGATGATAATGATCGGTTAGTTTTGATGTTTCAATCCACGCCCCCGCGTGGGGGGCGACGCCGCTACTAACTACGCTTTACATTGTAAACGGGTTTCAATCCACGCCCCCGCGTGGGGGGCGACGTGTTTACAGCAAGAGCCGCGCGTTAGACAGGTTGTTTCAATCCACGCCCCCGCGTGGGGGGCGACGCAGGGGAGCCGGAGCAGGACGGGGAGTGACCCCGTTTCAATCCACGCCCACGCGTGGGGGGCGACTGTTCAACCGCCGCCACATTATCAACAGCATGTCGTTTCAATCCCCGCCCCCGCGTGGGGGGCGACATTTGTTTTCTGTGCTTAATCCACCCACAATATTGTTTCAATCCACGCCCCCGCGTGGGGGGCGACTTGTTCAGCTTCATCAACCGAATCTATCATCACTGTTTCAATCCACGCCCCCGCGTGGGGGGCGACGGCAGTTACATTTCAACTCGGAAACGCAGCAGCAGTTTCAATCCACGCCCCCGCGTGGGGGGCGACAGTTTCAGTCATTACCCATCATCTTCCTCATACCAGTTTCAATCCACGCCCCCGCGTGGGGGGCGACCAACGATGGCTGAAGGCTCTCCAAATGTGTTTGTGTTTCAATCCACGCCCCCGCGTGGGGGGCGACTTGCGGGGCTTGCGTATCACCTTGGATTAGAGCGGTTTCAATCCACGCCCCCGCGTGGGGGGCGACTCCTTCTGCCTCAATAGCAATATCACCTTTACTGTTTCAATCCACGCCCCCGCGTGGGGGGCGACTCACGTACCCCTGTATCGATGTTTTCTGTTATAGTGTTTCAATCCACGCCCCCGCGTGGGGGGCGACCGGCGGTGCTATCGCAGGCGCGGGTATGGCTTTAGTTTCAATCCACGCCCCCGCGTGGGGGGCGACATCAGGCAACCTGTCATCTGCATCAAAACCGGCGTTTCAATCCACGCCCCCGCGTGGGGGGCGACGCTACCGACACATGGTCAACCCAAAACTCAAGCATCGTTTCAATCCACGCCCCCGCGTGGGGGGCGACCAGAATTGGAGGTAATGTAATGCGACCTGACTTAGTTTCAATCCACGCCCCCGCGTGGGGGGCGACGACGAAGATAACCCACATGATGTCACGTATACACGTTTCAATCCACGCCCCCGCGTGGGGGGCGACTTTGAATCAGGATTCATATCAACGACTTTGCAGGGGTTTCAATCCACGCCCCCGCGTGGGGGGCGACTGACCTGCTTAATAAGATTTACGAGTTACTGAAGTTTCAATCCACGCCCCCGCGTGGGGGGCGACGGGCGGGTTGGGATAATAATGAATCAGATATTGAGTTTCAATCCACGCCCCCGCGTGGGGGGCGACCGTATTCAAGCATCAACTTTGAGGGTGACTGAATACCGTTTCAATCCACGCCCCCGCGTGGGGGGCGACTTTGCAAGCCGTGTTAGATGTGAGTTGCTTGGCGTTTCAATCCACGCCCCCGCGTGGGGGGCGACCACCCTTACTCCCTGCATCATCGTGGTAAAGCTTTGTTTCAATCCACGCCCCCGCGTGGGGGGCGACTTGATGGGGTTATCGTCGGTGATGGTTTTCGCGATGTTTCAATCCACGCCCCCGCGTGGGGGGCGACAACAGTCTGTTCGCCCGATCAACAGGGTCAACGTCGTTTCAATCCACGCCCCCGCGTGGGGGGCGACTCAAGAATACCAACTTTAATTTTTAGTTCTCTAAGTTTCAATCCACGCCCCCGCGTGGGGGGCGACGTGGTTGGAAAGCAGTAACGGTACGCTGACCTATGTTTCAATCCACGCCCCCGCGTGGGGGGCGACCATACGTCAGCATCACGTCTTGATGGATCATGGTCGTTTCAATCCACGCCCCCGCGTGGGGGGCGACGCAGAGCGTCAGGGGTTCGAGGTGGATTTTGAGGTTTCAATCCACGCCCCCGCGTGGGGGGCGACTGATGCGTCGGTGGCAGGACATATCCAGAGGGCTAGTTTCAATCCACGCCCCCGCGTGGGGGGCGACCTTAATTTCCTGCCCGTCTGCCTTGCATATCAGTGTTTCAATCCACGCCCCCGCGTGGGGGGCGACGTCATGGGCGACGGATAGTCAGGGGGTAGTCGTCGTTTCAATCCACGCCCCCGCGTGGGGGGCGACTTAATTTAGCTGTGGATCGTGATTATACGAATCGAGTTTCAATCCACGCCCCCGCGTGGGGGGCGACCATCGACAACCTGCATCAGCTGGCCAGTGCCATGTGTTTCAATCCACGCCCCCGCGTGGGGGGCGACTACCCCTTATCGGTAAACACAGGATTAACAACGGAGTTTCAATCCACGCCCCCGCGTGGGGGGCGACAAGAGTTGACCGAAACATACACAGCGGGAATAAAGTTTCAATCCACGCCCCCGCGTGGGGGGCGACTAGCCAGACGTGATCGGGACACAGGCGCTACAGCCGTTTCAATCCACGCCCCCGCGTGGGGGGCGACTTCCGACGCCGGGAACCAAGACGACATTAACTTAGTTTCAATCCACGCCCCCGCGTGGGGGGCGACGCAGATCAAAGTCTTCGGCGAAGTCTGTTTCTCGTTTCAATCCACGCCCCCGCGTGGGGGGCGACTTTTATTTTTTTTAAGGAGGGCTTGCAAGTGAGTGTTTCAATCCACGCCCCCGCGTGGGGGGCGACCCGGTCCGCGTCCGGCCACCGGCGGCAGCGGGTTGTTTCAATCCACGCCCCCGCGTGGGGGGCGACATGACCAGTGGCGCGGCAGACGGCGAAACAAGAGTTTCAATCCACGCCCCCGCGTGGGGGGCGACGGCAGCAAGCGGTCAGCACCGGCAGCACCATCACGTTTCAATCCACGCCCCCGCGTGGGGGGCGACGGTATACCT
>PWFU01000067.1 GCA_003554185.1 Candidatus Dojkabacteria bacterium | reverse complement strand
ACTCTTGTTGTCTTCTTGCTTTTTGTTTAACGTGTTCGGGTAGTAATTCAGGGTCACGTATAGGACTTACAGTATGACGGCAGTTAGGGTGGAAGATGTGTTGAGACGCTCTAAGCTCGTCATAGGTAGGATAATCGCCAGGAGCGTCTGCAGTTAACTTTACAATACGTCCTTCATGGAAAATACAAGGGTCTTCCGCACCATGACTACTAATAACTCCATAATAAGCTTCCCTGCTTATAGCTTCGTTCATGGTAGCTTCTACGTCAGTTTCCATAGCCTTAGTTCGTGTAACCATGTCAGCGTAAACTTCAGGTTTCCATTTCCTACCTGCGTTATCTACAATACCTCTACGTGTAGACTTTTGTAGCTCCTTGCGTATTTCTTTAGCAGTATCAGCACTTATAGCCCTACGTCCAGTAATACCTTTTTCCATGTTATCCCTGGCAGCTTTAGAAGCTGCACGTCTAACCGCTTGTTTACTTCGTTTATCCATGTTTTGAGTTACTTCTAATAAGTCGTTATACAAGTCTTCAAATTCAGAAGCTATTAAGTTTTGGTTAACTCGGTTTATACTCATTTCACGGTAAGCCTGTTCAAAGTTACCCGCCTCACCTAAAGCAATAAGAGAAGCAGCTATACCTCTTTTAGCTGCTTTTTGTATTATCTCTTCGCCGTTCTTTTCAATTGTTTTTTCTAAACGTTTAATTTTAGTTCTTATCCTTTTTAGTTTAGGGTCAGTGTAACTTTTTTTATGGATTTCGCTAACGTCAATATTATCTAATTCCCTTTGTATTTCGTCTACTGTCTTTTCAAATTCCTTAGTTATTTTCCTTATTTCCTGCTCATGGTCGGGTGAACGCATTTCCCTGAATTGTTCAGTCATTAGCCTTCACCTTCTTCTTCGTCTTCTTCCCCTTCTTCGTCTAAAGGTTCGTTAAATACACTCCCGTCTACGAAGTCCTCCGCTTCTTCTCTTTCTCTATCTTCTTCTATACGCTTAATTATTTCCTGTGCTTGTTCGTCATTTACGTTATCTAAACGCTTAACCGCGCTATGAACGTCTAAGGTTTCTTTGTCTCCTGTTCTAATCGCCATAACTTCAGCTTCTTCTTTCGGGTCTTTAGGTAACGGGTCGTGCCAGTGGACTTTAGGACGTATAGGAGTATACGAAGTAAAGTCTTCTACTCCTTCGTAGGCGAAGTTTTCCAACTTCTGCGCCATGTATAAAACGTCTCTAACCGCTTCGTCAGCGTAAATTTTAATGCGGTTGACCTTACTTAGAATAGGCATTAACCGCATTTGTATAGCCCTTGCGTCAGTATGAGAAGTTCCCGTTCCTCCTGCGTCCTGCGTTATAGTAGTTCCAAAAAGCCATTGTGGAGTTTCGGACATTTGATAGACGATAGATAAGAGGTAGTCTAACTCTTTAAACGCCATGTCTAACCTACCGTCCCACGTCATATAACCAGGAGTAACATCTTCTTTGTCAACTGGAATGTATTTACCTCCCCAATTTAATTCTTTGTCTTTTTGGTCTATGTCAGGGCCATAAGCGGTAGGGTCAGCGTGTTTCCATAAAATGTAATCAATCTGAACTAACCTATCATTAATAGCAGCTAAAATACTATCTAACTTTTCAATGTTTCCTACGCCTTTCCAGTCATCGTCAACTGACTTATAAGGGACGTGTTTAACAAGTATGTCGGGAACACCTGTTTCTACTAAGTCTTCCTCCCAGTCAGTTTCTACCTGTTCATCTACGAAGAAAATAGGCACGGGCGCGCCGAATGTATTGTCTACCCCGCCTTCTACCATTTTGTATTTCTCGTATTTAATCCAGCCTGGAAAGTGGCGCTCTACGTTAAGAAAGGGAATTTCCTTAATATCTTCTTTAACCCAGTAAGTTTCCAGTTTAGACCTTTTTTCTTCCTTCCATTCGATAGAGCAGATGTTAACTGCCTTAAACTTTTTCCTGCTTGCTTTAGCAAGTTCGGGAAAAACCGTGTCAGCAGGTACACCTTCTATAATAGCTTCAGGTCTTTCAAGTTCTTCAGGAACTTCTAAGCCTTCTTCGCTTAAAGCGTCTAAATCGTAACGTGGAGCGTGGTAAGTCTTTAACCAAACGTCACCTTTTATTCCTGCTCCTATTAAAATCTCATGTATTGTTTTATCGAGGTTATTACGTTCTACAATACGGTTTAACGCTTGTTGTTCTACGCTTTTATCGTCCAAACCGCTTTCATAGTCTAAACCTTCGCCTACAAGCATGTCGGCAGGTTTAGTGGTTAAAGCGTCTATTATATTTACCGCCATGTATAGTTTTCTTAACTGCTCTTGAAAAGGACTGTCTCGAAGAATTTCAGAAGCCCTATCGTAAATCTTGTAAACTTCACCGTCAAAAATGTGTTTCATTCTACGGTATTTAGCTATACGTTTAATATCGTCACTTGAAGGGAATTGTTGACCTTGTTTAAGTAGTGGGATTTAACTTACCTCCTTTCCTATAACCAACCTGGTTTAGCCTTAAGTTCCTTAGCGGACATTTTAGCTGCTTTAGTAGCCATACTTAAAGCGTCAGGAAGGTCGTCATAATAGTTAGTTCCATAACGTTCTAACTGTTCAAGTAATAAAGAATGATTTTTAGAAAATATAATCTTACCGTTTTCAATGTCGGGCAGCATACTTTCTATACGTATTTCTTTACGTGTTCTTTGATAAACCTTAGTCACTCTATTGTAAGCGGGATAGCCCGTAACTTCTAATTGTTCTTTAAGTTTGTCTATAAAAAACTCTTGCGCTGCTTGTGCTTCTGCTGCTATTCTGTGAGGTTGGTAGTATTTAACTTTGTTTACTATAACCTTCATAAATTCGTCAGGGTGTATTCTATCGCCGTAAGCGTTAATGACGTAAACCTTACCTGTCTTCTTGTCTTTTGCTACTGTAACCAACGCGCTATAATCACCGCGTGTTTTTCCTAAAGCAAAGTCAACGCCCATAGCTACGAAGTAGCTGCTATTGAAAACGTTTATATCGTCATTGTGATAGTAAAACAAGTGAGGTTTAAACAGTTGGTTTTCTTCATCTATAGGATTGTTCATGTACTCTGTGTTAAAGGCTTTACTGCCTATGTTCATCTTCTCAAACACAAGTTCGTAATAAGGAAACCTTTCTTTCCATAGTACCTCTACGCCTTTATCCATTTCTGCTTTATTTTTACGGTAAAAATTCAAGGCTGCTTCTTCTTCAGGCGTTCTTTGTTCCTCCATAGAGTTTTCAAAACGCTCTATTTCTTCCTCTGTAGGTTCGTATTCCTTGTAAATACGCTCAAACTCTTTCCACAAATCTTCACGTTCAGGAGGTTTTATTATAGCTGCGAAGCTATTTCTAACGAAGTCCTTGCGTTCCTTAAGCACGTAGTTTAACAAGCTTTCAGCATGGACTATAGTTCCCATAAAGATAAAAGCGGTTTTGTTCGGGTCGCCAGCGGGCATTAAGTCTTGATTAAACCAGTCACGAGCTTTTTGACGTAGTTCAGGCGTATTGTTACTTTCAGGACTTTCTAAGTCGTCAAGAATTATAAGGTCAGGACGTTGGTTTCCGTTCCTAAAACCTCGTATCTGCATACCTAACGAAGTCGCTTCGCATTTAATTCCGTTAGTAGTTACAAACGCCTCTTCACTGTCTTTTTCGTTCTTAGTTCTTTGCTCAAATAATAAAACTCCGAAGTCTTCTCGGAGTTTTTGATTAAATTTAAGTTGTGAAGCTATCCACTTTATGAACTTTTTGGAAGCAGTATTTGTCTCTGAAATAATTAATATCATCTTACGTTTTCTGTAGACTACTTCATGGACGGGAAAGGCGTTTGACAAATACGCTGACTTAGCATGACCTCTTGAAGCAGCCCAACAAATACGGGCGGTAGTGTTGTAGTTACTGACGTTATTTAAGATTTTGCTAAGTTTAGCGTGAAAGTCAGGAGCTTTGTTCATATCATAACCAACGTCAGGAACTAAGTTATCAGGGTTTCCAGGGTTACGAGCTTCACTGAAGTACTCGTAAAAGAAGTATAATATGTCCGTTTCTGATTTGTGAACCCTTTTTAACTTCTCTAATTCCCTATCTAACGCTCCCCACTGTTCTATTTCGTGAGCGGTTATTTCTCCCTTTTTAGCTAAGTTAACGTATTCCTGTATTAGTTCTTCTACTAAATTAATTCGCTGCTGACGCTTTTCATAGTCTAACCATTTTCCGTTTATATAAGCCAAAAGTTAGTTACCGCCCTCCTTTCCAAAAACGCCAGGCTTAATAGTTCCACATTTAAACACGGTAAATTTTAAAAGGTTTTTATTT
>PWFU01000077.1 GCA_003554185.1 Candidatus Dojkabacteria bacterium | reverse complement strand
CGTGATTATCAAACCGGTGAAAGCCTCCGTCTTGCCGGCCCCAGTTGGGAACCATAAAACACTTGCGGGGTTATCGGCCAATTTGGGGTTCGAATGGTCGGATTCTCTTAGTAGCATATCGCTTATCTCACTGACTATATACCCCAATTGGAAGAGTCTCCAACGGCTATTCTCACCGAACAACCGTTTCTCGAAAGATTTGTTCATGAGTCTGAAAGAAAATCTTAATTTATCATCTTCCAAAGCCTCGATACCCCTTTCTATTCGTTCTATTTCCTTTTTGAATTCGTTTTTTGCTTTCTTTACCTGTTCAAATATATCTCCCCTGTCTTCGGGGATCCTTTTACCATCCTTGTCTCTGGCCTTTTCAAACCATCGGGAGTGATACTCTTTCATTGCCCTCACTATCTCCCGGAGGTGTGGTCGGGGATCTTCGGAACCCAAGACAGAGAACTCGGTTGACTCTTTTGGTATTGATTCGTGCGGTTTCCAATTTGTGAAACTTTCCTCAAACACGGGCAATATTTCGGTTTTTATTTTATCTCCATCCACCCTCGCGTGGCAATTTCTGCCGGTCGCGGAAACGGTATCTGAATATCTGTAATCCTCTTCTTCTATTTCGGTCAGGGGAACTGAAGTCAGCTCGCAACCTCCAAGTTTTAATTCCAACTTCGGATTGAAAAAATAAGGATCGTACCACCAATCGTATCTTTTTTCAGGTGGGTTTGTTGTGTTGGAAAGATAAAAATCGAGTCTTTTGGATCCGTCGTACTCTCTCATTTTGGCGTATATTTTAAAAGACCAATCGGGTTTTCCCATGGTGTTGTTTTCGGATTTGTATGATTCAAAGGATTTCTCCGTATTAAAATCACCATAATACACACTGTATGGCACTCCCCCGCTAATTCTAAAAAAGTCTTCGATGTTTTCGGGTTGAGACCCTATAAAAAATTCGTTAACCTCATCTGGTTTCACCTCAATGAACGTTTTACCGTCAAAGGCACTAAAAGTTAGGGAACCCCTGAATTTTATCTTCTTTTTTATAAAGCGAACACTGTAATCAATATCATCGTCAGACCCGATATTATTTCCGTACCTGTCCTTCGCTTTTTCAACCAATTTTTCTCTCCCGGGGTGAAGTGTATCGAAAACGATGAACTCACCTTTGTAACGAATAACGGAATCATCCTCAACATTCTCTAAATACACCGCCAAACCGATGGCGGGGGGGCGGTAGTTACTCTTCATGAAACGGGGAATATCCTCGTCATCCTCATTTCTTTCACCAGATTTTTCGTCAATATTTTGATTAGCGGGTGCGAGGTTTCCGGCCGGAAATTTATCGGAAGGCCAATCGCCAGAATACAAGTCGAACCTTTTATGATCCCCCCTCAATCTGGATGCTATATCTTTTTTTAACAGTCTGTTGAAATCTATTATGTTGTTTTCCAAACTCATAAAACTTTCACTCCGAGTCAATTTTTTTTGGTTTTGAGAGCACTTCCGCGAAGGATATCATCTCTTCCAAATCGGATAACCATATATTATATTCTTCGCTGATCAACACATCGTCAACTATTCCCTCCGCCAAACGATGGGAGTACGATCTGCAAAGCTTCCAAAGATGTTTGAAAGCGGACGCTTTCGCCGAGCGAACCTGCTCTATACTAGCCTCCCAGTAATCCACCTCCTCTTTATCAACACCCAGCACCTCTCCGAGGGCCTCCAAAGTACCTTTAGTTGAAGGACCCATAATGTCCTCGTGCAACCACGAATAAACCGCGTTCGGCGTTTCGAGAGTGCATTTTTCGGTCTCCTTCATCTCCTTAAACACATCACGGTAATCCTTGTTTGGGTTTTCCTCAAGATATTCCTCCAAACGGATCAACCATTCCCTCCAAAATCCGTGCTCGTGGGAAATTCCCTTTCTCTCCAAAATCTCCCAAACATATTCTTCCATAGATTTGGGGTTAAGGTCTTTACCGACCATGATTATATCACTGGGCTCGAGTTCTCTTACATTTTTTCTCACGGAATAGGTGTGGTGGACGACCGTAAGATTTCTCTCCTCGAGCAGTTTGAGGGTGCCTAAATCGGTCTCCACCCTCCATTTATCACCGCTTCCAGAGTCCTCGTACACCCTGCCATTACTTTCGCCCCCGATTAGATCGGGGCTGTAGCCCCTTTCGAGCTTGTCTAACAAAGAGGGGACGTTGATATCTTCGAACTTTTTTGCACCGACAGAAGAACTAGCTTTGCCCTTTCTTGTCTTTATTTTTACACCCCTCCTTTTCGGATCTTTATTCGATGACCATTTTTGAACGACCTTTCCGGACAGATAGGATCTGGAATTGCTGTCCAATTCATTCCTCCTTTTTAACAAGTTCTCAAATCTTTTCTTGACCACCTCAACCTCCCAGGGATAACACCATATCTCCAGGTTGTTGGTTGAGATTGTGTTCAAAAGGTACAATTGGGAGTACAGGGGGTAACCGGGCATTATGATTTTTTGAAACCTGATTCTTCCATCTAGATCGCCAGGGTGGAGCACGCGGGCCCCGTCAAAAAGACCCGTCCTTTTCAGAAAGTTTTTATGGGCCATGGAGGGGATCTTTCCGTAATTTAAAAAGACCGTTTTACCGTCATCCTCGTTGACGATCCTTTCGGCGCGGATCACTTTGGTGGGTTGATCGCCTTTCAAAAAATCCAAAACATCCCTCAATTTTTGTGCGAAATCAATTCCCAAGTTGCCCAATTCCGCGTTGCTTTCGTATATCTCGGTTGATAGCCTTGAGATGTGTTGTTGCTGGGTGTCCAATTTTTCCCCCCACCTGTTTTTTGAGGAGACAATTTCGTAATCTTTCCGTGGAAACCACAATGTTCTGATTACGGAGTCCACATAAGAAGACAGTGATATCATTTTTAACATGGGCACATTCTTTCCCTTCTCAGGTATGGCTTCCCGTATCCTAAGCAGAATCTCGTGAAGAGACTTAATTTCACTTGGACAATCGGTTTCTACTATTTTGATATCCTTGTCCAACACGCTTTTTAAAATATAATTGGACCACATTCCGTAATTTTTGAGCAATGTAGAACCGTCTCCCACACAGCATTTTAAATTTTCGAGATATTCTTCATCATATACATTCCTTTTATGGTTCTTAATACCGTATATCGGTACACCCAGGTCGTCCATCTTTCTGTATATCGGGCCGTAGGGATTGTTCATCAACACCAGTAAGGGTATATCATGCTCCTCCGAGTAGCTCAAAAAGTTCTTAAATCTCTCCTCGGATAAACTGTATCTTGGCGGACCCGAATCGACGATCAAAGCCTCCAATCCCTTTTTGGGCTCCCTCTCCAAAAACTTGTAGGTTTTGGAAAAAACGAGTCGAACTTTATCGGTTCTGTCTTTTCTTACCTTCACGTCGCTTCTGTAATTGCCGTTTATCCCTATGTGAGAATGCGGGTGCATGGATTTAATGGTGTGTGAATACCTCCACTTCCCTGGGGCATTCCTTGAGAGGGCCTCGTAAAAGTCCGTCCAAGACCTACCCCTTGAAAAGAAAATTACATGGTTTTTTTCACAGCCTACATAAAGATGCGCCAAAGGCCCTAATAAAGGCAAAAGACAGTAATTTGATTCTAAATGAGGGTATACAAAACCAGCGCTTTCACCGTCCATGGTTTTCAACAAAACCATTGCTGCCAATTCCATATCTTCATGTGGAATCGGTAATCGAATCAAATCATCACCCTTCAAATGATCGTATATCTCAAGGATTTTCTTCGCCTGATCGTATTTTTCCTCCAAAGCATTCAAAGCCCGTATCAATCAGCACTCACCTTTTGGTAAAACAATATCATGATATATCTTTTTATAGATTTCCTTTTGAAAATGAATTTAAAATAGTTTTAAAAAAACTTTTACATAGGTTTAATCATTTATAAGAACAGTTATTTTTCAACACGCAAACCTCACATAGGGGATTCCTAGGTCGACAAACCAAAGCGCCAAAATCCAACATAGACCAATTGAATTTTTTCGCATTCCCTTGAGGTACCATGGATTGAACAAATTTTATGAGATCTTTATCAGAACATGGACTTGACTTCATCTCATAATCGAAATATCTTTCGATTATTCTAGCGACATTCTTGTCCACTATCCCCACATCCCTTTTCCCAGAAAAGCATAAAATTGCCCTCGCTATGTAGGGTCCAACTCCTTTGAAGGACAAGAGTTCTTTTTCGGACAATGGTATAACACCCCTATAATTATCCACAACTTGAATTGATATTTTATTTAGACGTTCAGCTCTAGCCCTTTGAAGACCCAGGTCTTTTATTATATTCTCTATAGCATTCACATTTTCGCCCCTGAGGTCACGTATCGTGGGAT
>PWFU01000023.1 GCA_003554185.1 Candidatus Dojkabacteria bacterium | reverse complement strand
TTTGGAGGGCTTATTATTACGATTGTGAAGGTGTAAGCCGTGAAAAGGTAGAGATCTCTGAAGTTTTGATAAAGGTTTTCAGGGAAGTGAACGTAGTTTCCAAGGATCATGACGTCCACATCTTCGAAGAACTAACTCTCCACATCCAGATGAGGATCATGAGGTCGTTTTAACCAAAGATATGTACGGCGTGCACGAATATTTCTACAATTATCGTATAGTTATGGGAAGATCAGAAACACGATGACTGAAGATGGATTGAAAGCCAGCCCTCGTTTTTTGGAGAAGATGGTTTGTGTTCTAGATGGATTTCTAAGAAGTGGGAAAGGCTTGATTATTTTACTTTATCTTCTCTGTGAAATCATCTCGTCAAATTAGTAAAAGGTTAGAGTGAACAGATGAATATCGGATTTAAAAGAAAGTAGTTAAACTCACTAAATGATTATTAGATTACCAACACTAATAGGAATAGGACACGATTCATAAACGACAAACGGAAGGTTTTAACATTTATCACTTCATTTGAACTTTTTAAAACCCACATAGGATCCCCCATATGAGGTCATCAAATTAGGTATTTTTAAGTTTAATATACTAAACTGCATGATATCTTTTCTAATTACATCACTCCCTTAGTGTGAATTTTATCCATCTCACGTCGCTCAACTCATATATCACAAACTGTTGTAAATCAAAAACAACCGTTAATGTTTTAACCTTCTTATCATTCGTAACTAGACTAAACCATGATTGGTCCAAATTGCAATTCAGATGAACATATGATCAAAGCAGATATGAGAGATACTCATAAACGTAGGATACAATGTTATCACCATAAATTCTGCTCTAAATACTTCTATGATTTTGGACAAAAATATTCTAAATATCGTAGTTTAGCTTATAATTCTGAGATCATGATATCTAGGAGTACAAAAGATGTATGATTCAATAAATGATTTGAAGATAGAGAACGTGATGATATTTGTTTCAGATTCATTGAGATGGGACTATACTCCAAGTAGAGTAAAGAAGATGGGACTCACGTTTAAAACTATAGCCTCTTCATTGTACACATCTTCATCATTCCCAAGTATTTTTACAGGGATGTACCCACCACGACATGGTGTGTTCACATGGGAAGACAAACTTCTACCTTGGAATAGAGGTATCCTCGATGTAGCCGGTTATGATATTTCCCTTAGATGTGAAACTACTTGGACCAGTATGGGTCCTGAAGATTCTCAGATTCATTCATCTTGTGGAAATCCACCAGGAACTCCTTTGTCAGAAATGAAAGAACCATTCATATATATTGAAGATGACAAAGGAGGTCATTGTCCTTATGGTTTCGATTTTTCAGAATATGATGGAGATTGTCCAGACTTTTTTGAAGAATATGGGAAAAAGCCTAGAAGAGAACTAGTAGAAAAATATGAGAGAGGAGTAAAAAAGAGTGTGGAAAATTTTGAAAAAAGATTAAAAACTCTTGAGGATAGAGGAATTAAGGGAAACACTCTTGTTATATTTACTTCAGATCATGGTGAATTGTTAGGCGAATATGGCGGATTAATAGGACATGGAAGGCCAGCATGTCCTGAATTAGTTTATGTACCTACCGTTTTCATCCACCCTGGTATAAAATGTAAAAGGTCAGAGGGTTTTATGAGACATGTAGATCTATATCCTACTATAATGGAACTATTAGCAGAAAAAGTGGAAATAGGCTTATTGGACGGTGTCAATGTACTTAAAAAAACTCCTAAGACAGGATTGTCATTCAGGGAAGGAGGATTCAAAAAAAGTGATGGAATAAAAAGAAAATTTGATTATAAAGGTCATTCAGTGTGGGACCAAGATGGTGGATTTGTTTTACATAAACACGGTAAATCAATATTCCTTGGATTATATTTATATAAAATAATGAAGAAACATCCAGAGTTCATCTATATGATCAATTCTTTAAAGGGTAATGGCGTTTCTGGAAAGTTTAATGGTTATAGAGAAGGTTTTAAACATTTAACTGATCCAAAAATAAGATATGATGAACCTAACTTTGATGTTGAAAAGGCAAAATCTATCATAGATAACTACTTGAAGGATTCCCAAAAACTCAATGAAAAACTAAGGATTAGAAAGAGCATAGGTAAACTGAAGATATAACGAAAACTCTTTAAAAAAATTATCTATTTCTTCTTGATTTTCATCGCCCTAGTCTATTATATTTTATTCCTGCAGTATATAATAAAAAGATCATCTTTATTTTTATATTCAAGAACTGTGCAAGGGGGATTAGAGATCGGGATAGGATATCAGAAAGATTGAAATAAACTGTTTGAAATCCATAACAAAATGAAGAAAGTTATTTTGATCACTGGAACTGGTCGTAGTGGTTCTACTCTTTTGGATATGATGTTGGGCAACGATCAAAAAGGGATTTCTCTTGGCGAAGTTGTAGCATTTTTCCGACCTTATCGCCCTCATCACATCCTGAAAAATAAAAATTGTTTTTGTGAAAATGAGGGTTGTACTTTCTGGAGAGACATGAAGAAGGGCGGTGAGAAAGACCTTTACAGAAATATATTCGATAAAACTAGTGCCGATTTCATCGTGGATTCAAGTAAGAACCCATTATGGGTTAAAGATCAGATAAAGTATTCAAAAAAGAGGGAGTATAAGGTATATCCGGTTATAATTTATAAAACGCCCTTGGAATTCGCATATTCCAAATTCAAAAGAGATAATTTGTCTGGTTGGAAGAATAGATGGATAAGAGTGCATCTGAGATTATTTGCAATATTGGACGACTTTATGACTGTGAAATATCAAAAGCTAGCAAAGGACCCGGGTAAGAAGTTAGAAGAACTATGCGATAATTTAGGTATCGAATACTTTGATGGTAAAGAGAAATTCTGGAACAACGAGGCTGAACATTTCCTTTTTGGAAGCGATACTGTTCGATATTCTAAGAAACTGGTATATTACAAAGAGCAGTATGATGAAGAAAGGTTGGACGAATTAAAAGGGCAGATCGAAATTGAAGATAAAAAGCTAAAAAGAATTCTCGATATTTTAAATTCATTCGAAGTAGGCGATGATATTAAAAAACGAGACAAATTCAAAAACAGCAAAGATGAGATAAGCCAATTTAAAAAGACTACATTATTAAGAATGCGACTAAAAAACACACCTTACTATACATTTAACAGGATGATGAGAATATCACAAGGTAAAATCGGGAATAAATTAAGATAAACTATATTATAAAAAGCACATCCTTTAATCAAAATCATACATAAAATAACGATTGATGTTCATCTTCATATATCATATATCGTGTGTGAAACGTAGAATATACCATATTTGGATTATCTTCATGATGTCCGCCTGTTCTTTCACTCGCCCAACTGACGTGAAGATGAGACATCGTTACATATCTTATATCGCCTCTTTCAAAGTACTCCTGTGTCTCGTTTTCGTCAATATGGTATGACCACATATCACTAGTTGATACCGGAAAACCACTTTCTTCCAAATTATCTACTATGAAAGGGCGTTCTGGACGTGTAATCAATCCTCTCAAGCTTCTTAACCTAACATTATCGTAAGGAAACTGTTCTACATATGTTATCTCACCATGGCCATGACCGGACATGCTACTCATTCTTACCCTATAAATGCGAGTCCGGGCTATCTGTTTTGAATCGTCATTATTATACCTAAAATAAAGAGGTGCTTTATACCAATCTTCTGAAAATCGATACTCTTCATCCACAAATGGATAAACCCCTTCGCGCTCTCTTACAGCATTTTCATAAGCGATAAAGTAGATACTACTGGAAAAAAGAACTAAAATCACCAAAATAACTACTGTGATTTTTTCAGGTATTAACTTATACAAACCTTTTGACATAAATAAGTATAGTCCATAAGCGATAGGAATCAACATCAAAGGAATTATGATGATTCCAACATACCCATAAGCCCCAAGCAGAGGGATAAATAGAAGTAATGTCACAAGAACTATGTGTTCTTTTAGATTTTTAGTAGGTTTGAAAAGGAAAAGCGGGAAGCCGATCAGGAAAATGGGCGACAACGAACCAACAAATTTACCATAAGAATAAACTAAAAGTCCTGTAAAACCTAACAGGTCAGTAGCTCCCTCTGTTATATCTTCTGGATTAAATCTAAGAGCCCCTCTAGTTCGAGCTACTAATTGTGGTGTCATGGCAAAATAATACCCGATAAATAACAATAAGACCGCAGCGATCAATATAGCTCCATGCAGTACTCTTCTACGTTCTTTGATATGTTCAAAAGTGGGAGATATATTGGACTTTAAAAAATAGGCAATTAAATAACCGACCATCAAAATCGGTACGAACCAACCCATCTGATGGATCGTAGGGATGATAAATGCAAAGAT
>PWFU01000080.1 GCA_003554185.1 Candidatus Dojkabacteria bacterium | reverse complement strand
GGTCTCAGTGCCGGCGACTGTCAGGGTTACCCGCTTAAGACCAAAGGCTGAGCCGCAACCAGGGCCCACGATACGGCCAGCCGATAAGCCGACCCACATCACCAATTAATCAAGCTACTTTTATATCTGAGTAGTAACTTTAAAATAACCAAGCATAAGAACAGGAAAGGGAAAATGACATGGACGAGGCAAGTTTAGTCTTTCAGATTACCGTGGTAGGTTTTACGGTGGTAATATCTGCACTGTTCCTTCTCTATCTTTTACTCCTGGTTTTTAATAAAGTACTGATTACTGATTACGGGACAGGTACTGAAGGAAGCGAGCAGGATAAGAATCTAAAACAAGAAGATTCTAAAAAAATTACTGCAGTATGTATTGCGTCTGTTCAGGTTTATCTAAAAAACCATGAATATTAACATGTATTAAAAATTGTTAGTATCAACTGTAATACTATAAAATCACTCTATATATTAAGTTCCGGACAGTTCTGCTACGGGGCTCTTTTCGCTGACCAGGGCAGCCATTTGCTCAAAAGGTGCATCCACTGACCAAACCTACCAGTTTTCTTTTTTCCTCAGGAAGTAATGAATCTTGATCTGGAAAGCTTCTTTAGTAAAAGAGACAAATAATCCATATAACCTTAGATTAAACCAAGAGGAGATGCCCAAATGCTAGATATGATCCTGGATTTTATCAGTTCTACCGGATTTGCCAATATTACCTTGCCCCGGCTGGTAATGATTATTATAGCCTGTTTTTTATTATATCTGGGTATTGTTAAAAAATATGAACCCTTGCTTCTGGTACCTATAGCTTTTGGGGCTCTAATCATAAACCTTCCCTTAAATACTTTGATGCAGGCTCCCCAAAATGGGGACCTGGGAGGCCTGCTGTACTATTTATCTTTAGGGGTAGAACTGGGGATATACCCGCCTTTGATTTTTTTGGGGGTTGGCGCCATGACCGATTTTGGACCTCTTCTGGCCAATCCAGTTACTTTGCTTTTAGGTGCAGCGGCCCAGTTTGGTATTTTTGCTACTTTTCTAGGAGGGTACTACCTGGGATTTACCCCCGAACAGGCAGGAGCTATAGGTATAATAGGAGGAGCAGACGGCCCTACCGCTATATTTATTTCCAGTCACCTGGCCCCGGAGCTGCTTGGCTCCATAGCCATAGCTGCTTATTCATATATGGCCCTGGTCCCGATTATACAGCCCCCTATTATGAGGCTGTTTACCACGAAGAAAGAAAGAAAAGTCGCCATGAAGCAACTGCGGCATGTTTCCAGCAGAGAAAAGATACTCTTTCCTATTATAGTTATTATTTCTGCAGGTTTATTGCTGCCGGAAGCTTTGCCTCTTTTGGGTATGCTCATGCTGGGCAACTTGTTGAGGGAGTGCGGGGTTACTGAACGCTTGAGTAAAGGTGCTCAAAACGAGCTAAACAATATAGTAGTGATCTTTCTGGGGCTGTCTGTGGGAGCTAAAGCTTCAGCTGACTACTTTCTTACCATGGATACATTAAAAATAATAGTACTGGGACTTTTAGCTTTTGCCCTGGGGACCGCAGTGGGCACTTTGATGGGTAAACTAATGTTCCGCTTAACCGGGGGAGGGATAAATCCCTTAATAGGAGCGGCAGGAGTTTCAGCTGTTCCGATGGCAGCCCGGGTGGTACAGGCAGTTGGTAAAAAGGAGAATCCGGAAAACTATCTATTAATGCACGCCATGGGCCCAAATGTTTCCGGAGTAATTGGTTCTGCAGTTGCTGCAGGTATTCTATTATCTATCCTGGGCTAATATAAAATTAATTAAGGAGAGAAACAAAAGATGGAATCTTCAAAACTTTTAATTACAGATACGTCCTTGCGTGATGGTCACCAGTCCTTAATGGCAACACGGATGAAAACAGAAGAGATGCTACCTGTTGTCGAAAAAATGAACGAAGTAGGGTACCATTCCCTGGAAGTATGGGGAGGAGCTACTTTTGACAGTTGCATGCGTTTCCTGGATGAAGATCCGTGGGAAAGACTCAAACAGCTTAGAAAAATCTTTACCAAAACCAAACTGCAAATGCTGCTCAGGGGCCAGAACCTGGTCGGTTATCGTCATTATCCTGATGACCTGGTAGAAGAATTCGTTAAAAAAGCAATATACAACGGGATCGATATAATCCGTGTTTTTGATGCTTTAAATGATGTTCGCAATATGCAGAAGGCTATAGAGGTGGCCAAAGCCGAAGGAGCTCATGTTCAGGGGACCTTGAGTTATACTACCAGTCCTGTGCATGATCTAAACTGCTTTGTAGATACAGCGATTACTCTTAAACACCTGGGTTCAGATTCTATCTGTATCAAGGACATGGCAGGTTTACTCTCTCCGTACCATGCTTACGAACTCATCAAGAAACTAAAAGAAACGGTAGGGCTTCCGGTGCAGCTTCACTGCCATTATACCAGCGGCATGGCTTCCATGAGTTACCTTAAAGCAGTAGAAGCAGGGGTAGATATTGTCGATACAGCAACAGCTCCTTTAGCGCTGGGGACAAGCCAGCCCCCTACTGATACTATAGTGGCAGCTTTAAAGGATACCCCTTATGATACCATGCTGGATATTAATTTGCTTTCCGAAGTAAGCAATTACTTTAAATCAGTCCGGGGCAACTATCAAATTCCCCTGGATATAGCCCTGGGAGTTGATACTAACGTATTAAATTATCAGATACCCGGAGGGATGATTTCCAATCTGGCTTCTCAACTGGAAGAGTATAATGCCACCCATCGGTTGGAAGAAGTTTTAAAAGAAGTACCCCGGGTAAGGAAAGAACTGGGTTATCCCCCCCTGGTCACTCCTTCCAGCCAGATAGTAGGTAGCCAGGCGGCAGCAAATGTATTGATGGGAGAGAGGTACCAGGTTGTTTCTAATGAGGTGAAAAACTATTTAAAAGGGTTATATGGAAAGCCTCCCGGCACCATAGATAAAGAGCTGCAGAAAAAAGTACTTCAGGGTGAAGAACCTATAACCTGCCGACCGGCTGATCTATTAGAACCGGGTTTTGAACAGGCGCGCAGAGAAATCGAGGATTACCTGGAGAAAAGCGAAGATGTACTTTCTTATGCCCTCTTTCCTAATGCAGCCAGAGATTATTTTGAACGCAGGAAAAGTGGGTTTAAACAGCAGGCTTCCGGAGATAAAAATCACGAAAAGCCTGAACCCAAGGGAAAACCAGCAGAGGGTTCATCTGCAGGAAGAGATACTCATACTGAGTCCAGGAGCTTTAAAGTTACTGTCGATGATCAGTCGTACCGGGTTCAAGTTGAAGAAGTTGTTATGGTAAATGAACAGCCCCAGGTTACTTCTGCTTCTGTTTCTAGGGAACCAGATAGCAAAGAGACTTCCCATCAGGCCCAAGATGGCAGCAGCACAACGGTAAACGCTCCCATGCCTGGCTCGGTCCTGGATGTTGTGGTTAAAGAAGGTGACCAGGTAAATGAAGGCGATCAATTGATGGTACTGGAAGCCATGAAGATGGAAAATGAGATTACTTCACCGGTTACCGGAAAAGTGACAAGGGTGATAACCGCTAAAGGAGCTTCTGTAAACAGCGGTGAACCACTGGCAATTATTGATTAGCGCCAGGCCGGGCTACAGGGTCCCTGAGACTAACTTTTTACCCACAATATACCTAAAGGAAGAGAGAACAACCTTGTAGAATACTGAAATAAAGGGAAACACGGGATGTCCTGGCCAGTAAAAGTTAGTAGCTTTTTTTGTTTGGCCGGACCGATACGGTAAAGAGTGCCTGGATACTTTTTTTATAGACTACACCTGACATGTTTTCTCTACGGTGTAAAGCAGGATTTAGTGATTCCCTTTGCTGTTCCCTTTCCTTCGGCAAGTGATTCTCCAAATTGTTCTTTTCTTGTAGCAGGGCTTCTATGTTTTTCCTATAGCTGTTATTTCCAATGCTCACGGAAGTTTAAGGACAGAATTTAGTTTTAGTTGCTGTAGCCGGTTAGCTAGCAGCAGAGAGTTTGAACGGTATTCGTGGCGGGCACATGAAACCAGCATTCCTTGTTACACCTTTACAGTGAATGTAAAAAAGTATTACACTGAAAGACTTATTTTAGAGATGACCAAGGTGCGGTATTTTGCAGATCAAGGTGTTGTAACTCCACGTAACAGGAAAAACAGTATAGTGATGCATGTTGGTACAGTTCTTGCAATTGATTTATTGTCAAAGACTATATAAAAGGAGTGAGGGGTCTTGGAAAGTGTACTAAAGTTACTGAAAGAAAAACCCATAGAGCTTTTTTTGCTGATATTTTGTACTTATTTACTTGCTACTACTTACTATGCTGATTGGGTAAGGCATAGCGATGATTTGATTGACCCTGTTACTTTGCCCCGGCTGGTTTTATTTTTAATCGTATTTATTTTGATAGTCCTGTTAATCATCAAGGCGCAAGACCGGGATGAAGAATACAGGGTAAATATCAAAGAAACCATCCTACTTATTTCATTTACTGCGGTTAGTGTTTTGTTAATTCATGTTATTCACCTGTTAGGCATCTTTGTTTCTGTCCTGGTGTTTTTAATCATGTGGATGTATTTCTTTGGTTATAGGAAACCCGTAAT
>PWFU01000042.1 GCA_003554185.1 Candidatus Dojkabacteria bacterium | reverse complement strand
TCCTAAATGCGTTAAACAACATAGTATTAGGATTGACAACGACACAAGGAACGAACTTTGGGAGATAGCTGATCGCTATGGTTCAGTCAAAAACTATGTATATTCACGCTACAGCGGAATTCAGAGTTTGCTAGTTTTAGGCAGTCATCTTAAACAGATAAGAGATGTCTGGGTTAAAAACGGTTTCGCAGATCAATGGGGACTTCCGGCAAGATACTGGAAAATAGCGCTTGATGAAGCCATAGCCAATATAAAAGCCGAATGGGCTAACATTAAGCTAAGGACTAAGAAAGCGGTTTATCAAAACGAAAATTTAACAGAAGACGAAAGATATTTTATCTTTTACGTACTAAAAGCCGACAAAGTACTGTATGCGATACTCAACAGGGAGTCATTTGATAGGCCCAAAAAACTAAAAGATTTGGAAATCAGGGAAAAATATATCTTTAATCTAATCCGAAGATATATTCGTAAATATAAAGGCAAAGTCCCACATACGCACAACAAAAGCTTTGCGCTCGATTCTAATATGTATAGTTACAGGTTTGAAAACGGAGAGCTGTACTTAGACATCATGGGATTACAGCGGGGCAAGAGGCTTTCGGTGAAACTTCGAGATCACAATATCCATGAAGGTAATATCACGGTAGTTTTAAAAGATGATACCCTGGAGGTTCACAGGGTAAAGTATATAAAGCAGAAAGAGCTTTCCAAGTACAAGGGTTCTATCGGCATAGATAAAGGGTACAAAAATCTTATTGCCGCTTCTACGGATAATATCTACGGTGAAGGGCTAAACAAAATCTTGTCAGAAGAAACTGAGAGACTTAATAAAAAGAACGCAGAACGGAATAAGTTTCATAGTCTGTACAGACAGTACATGGAAGAAGGTAAAACCCAAAAAGCTCAAAATATCTTAGAAAACAACCTGGGAAGGAAAAAATACGACCGTCAAAAACAAAGACACACAGAGAGAATCAGGTCTTATATAAATTATGAGCTAAACAGATTCATCCTGGACGAATCTCCTTCAGAAATAGTTATGGAAGATTTGGCCTTTGTATCCTGGAAGCATAAATTCCCTAAACATATTAAGCGAAAGCTGGCTGGCTGGACTAAAGGTTACATCAATGACAGGATCAACTACAAGGCAAGTTTGTTTGGTATCGATGTAACCGTTGTAAACGCTGCCTATACATCGAAAATTTGCAGTAAGTGCGGCCGGTTTGGCAAAAGAAGCGGCGATATATTTAAATGTCCTGTTTGCGGCATATTTCACGCCGATACGAATGCTTCCTCGAATGTTTTAAAGCGAAAAGATGATAACGAGATTGGTTTATATACGCCTTATAAGAAGGTCAAAGAAATTTTAGGAGCAAGGTCAAAAGAGAAAGCAGAAGCGGTAGTTTAATAACATTTTTCCTATCACAAGTGCGGCTGCCCTTCTTCTTTTGAAGAAGGATGCTTCACTTTACCGCTAAGCGGGGGTAGGGAAGATGGTTTAAATATCAAAAAACGGTTGGGGGAAGTGCCTTCTCTCCATACGGGGACGTTTAAGACCGTGAGGGTACACTGGCTCAACCAGGGCTTCGTGTCCAATGCGGCACAGAAGTGCGAAATGCTCTGAAATCTGTGTAATTATTATGTTTTATAGAGTTTTGCATAGATTTTAGAGACCAGTTCTTAAGATGGAAAATAGGCTATAACGGGTCATCCTGGGCAAAATTTTACATCAGTAAATAAAAAAAATATAAAAGAGGGGAATAAGTTGACTTTATTAGCAATTTCCTCCAGCCCACGCCGGGAAGGCAATAGTGAAACACTGCTTTTTTCTTTTTTAAACGGTGCTGCCCGTAATAACTCAGCAGAAGTTATCCGTTTAAACGATCTAAAAATTCGTCCCTGCCAAGCCTGTGATAAATGCACTGACGGTCACTGCATATTAAATGATGATATGCAGCTTCTTTATTCAAAGGTGGCTTCCTGCTCTGCCCTTGTTGTGGCCACCCCAATTTATTTTGGCTCTTTGTCAGCCCAGTTAAAAATTTTCATCGATCGCTTCCAATCCTGGTGGCACGCTAAGTATAATTTAAAAAAACCCTTTATCCCTTTAGAAGCAGGCAAGCCAGCATTTTTCCTGTGTGTAGGCGCTTTAAAAAAAGAGCAGTACTGCCTTAACGCAGAACAAATAGTTAAAGTTTTCCTTCATAATCTAAACATGAAATACAAGGGCAGTCTCTGCTACCGTGGTTACGACGAAAAAGACAGCATTAAAAACGAGCCTTCAGCTGCAGAAGAAGCTTACCAAGCCGGGGTTAATTTTACCTCCTATTTAAAAAACTAGCAGTGAATATTTCCGCCTTTGTAATTTATCCAGGATATTTTAGACATACTATATGGTAGGAGCACAGACAGCAATTATTTTCCAAAATATAGAGGAGCAAACTATTGATTATTTATAATAACAAGGATAAAATAAAGATGAGTCTGTGAATAAATTCCATCTCTTAAAAATCGTTAATGTAGGGAGTGACAGGTTGAAAAACATTGTACTAATTGAACCTAAAGCAAAAATTGGGAACGTTTACAGCGCTACAATTATGCCACGATTAGGTCTACCCCTTTTGGGTTCTACACTTCAAAAAGAAGGCTATAATGTTTCTATTTACATGGATTCCATTACAAAATTACCTTGGTCCAAGATTTTACAAGCTGATCTCGTTGGCATTTCGGCAATCATCTGTACCAGCAATGAAGCCTACCGGATTGGTGGCTACCTGCGTTCATTCAATATACCGGTAGTAATTGGCGGTATTCACCCTACTTTTATGCCTGAAGAAGCGCTACAGTATGCAGACTATGTAGTGCGGGGAGAAGCAGATTTTACTTTCCTCCCCTTCATAAAGGCAATAGAAAAAGGGGTAAAACCGCTAGATATACCCGGAATCTCTTACCGCGAAAACGGAAAATACATCCATAACCCTCTAGATCATTCATGCCCCGTAGACGTTGAACAAATTCCCATACCAAACCTAAACCTTATAGACTCCAGGAAGAACATCAGGGCAGTTCCTGTAATGACCTCCAGGGGATGTCCCCATAACTGTACTTTTTGCAGCGTTACAAACATGTTTGGACGAAAATACCGCCACCGCAGTATAGATAAAATTTTGGAGGAGCTATCCCTGCATGAAGGCAGAAGTGTTTTCTTCTGCGATGACAATTTTGCTGCCGATATGAAGCATACTAAAACACTACTGCGGGAAATGCTCAGGCAGAATATAAAAATAAAAAGCTGGGGAGCGCAGCTCCGCGCAGAAGTAGCCAAAGACGAAGAATTTCTCGATCTAATGCACCGCAGCGGCGGAGACATGGCTTATATCGGGCTGGAATCTATAAATCCCGAGACGCTAGAGGAATATAACAAAAAGCAGTCTGTAGAAGATGTTCATGAATGTGTAGCTCGCTTCCACAAATATAATATCCGCGTCCATGGAATGTTCGTCCTGGGCAGTGATCACGATACAATAGAATCTATTAGGGATACAGCGGATTTTTCCCTAAAGGCCAGGATAGACAGCGTGCAATTTATGATGCTGACACCACTGCCTGGAACAGCTTTATTCCAAAAACTTGAAAGCGAAAACAGGATATTAACTAGAAACTGGGAATTATATGATGGTCACCATGCAGTTTTCCACCCTGCCAATATGAGCCCTGAAGAGCTGCAAAATGAAGCGTTTAATGCTTACAAACGCTTTTATTCCCTGCGTAATGTACTGGTAAATGTTCCCCTCACCGGTTGGGGGTCTGCCTTTTACCGGGGTGTAGGATGGCTGCTGGTAAAGCAATTCTCCAGGCGCAACCGCTGGTATAATAATGCCCTTATACATTTAAAATTTAATGATAAAGATTCCCTGCCTTCCTTCCAAGACCAAATTAAATCCTTCCTGGAAAAAGAGAAACCGTACGCACAAAAAGAAATTGGTAAAGATTTAAACATCTTCATAGCAGAAAAAAGCGGTATTTTTTACTTGAGACTCCGCGGTTTTTTAAACCAGTTAAACATTAAAGAGTTGAACAAAACAATAAATAACTACCTGCCGCAAGACTGCATGCACCTGGTTATAAATACAGAAGGATTGCACTTTATCTCGGAAAGTTCGGCAAAACTGCTCAGCCGGATTCTAAGGCGGTTGGGGAAAAGGTTTTTGCGGGTCCAGCTAATCTATGATTCCAGTGAAATAAAAGATAAGTTCCTGAAAAAGTATTTCTTAAAAATCCCCCGCTTTGAACTGGTGCCAGGAAAAGGGGACTCCTCATAAAAGGAACAAAAATTTACTAACTCGTGGATATTAATGCATAATAAAGACATAAAATTTGACCAAAAATTCTATTCTATTTTCTTTTTTGCTCTTCAACGAGCACTTAATTTTTTTCAATATTAACTTTGCTCAGGAACAAGCTTTTGGTTACCTGCTTTCCCACATTGATAATTAATAAGAAATGATCACACGGTTTTAAGAATAGCCGCGTCATTCTGTCTAACAAGAGTACATATTAAAAGTGATGCCATGTTCTTATACAAGAAACATGGCATCACTTTTAATTTAACCGAAGCTGAAATTACTTGTTACAGCAGCCTTAGTTCAACCACTCTTCTA
>PWFU01000025.1 GCA_003554185.1 Candidatus Dojkabacteria bacterium | reverse complement strand
CTCGATCAACGTCGTATGGCACTTGATGAGTTACGAACAAAGATAGAGGTTGAGGATCACCAGGCGCGACAAGTTGCTGCCGCAGGTATGATAAATCATCCCATTATCAACGAACAGTTACGAAGTATGGGTATAACAAACGAGCGTATGCAAGGTCTAGGTTTACCCGAGCAATCAGCGTTAGTTGAGCAAGCGCTAATGATGGCCGAAACACAAGATCAAATGTTAACTAACCAGAAGAACCGTTGGGCATTATCCGTACAGACCAGTGTTCAGCAACAACGTGCCTCGTTAGCTCAACGTGAATTCGAATTTAATATGGAACAAGCAGCACAGGCAGAAATGTTAAGTGATCGTGATTATATGTTAGGTCTTCAGGAAATGGCTCCCAGGATTTCGAATACTCGTGCTCAGATAGAAAAACTTGAATCCGGCACATTCGAAAGTGATGAACAACGACAAGCAGCGTTTGAGAATGTAGCTAATTCTGTAATTGCGATCGAAGAACAAGCGGGTTATTTCGAAGATCCCGGGTTGAGAGATCATTATCTAAATCAAGCAAACCAATATGAAAATAGACTAAATAACCTTGCACCAACAGATGATGATGAAAAAGCTAGTTCGGTATGGGATTTTCTCAGGCCGGGTGACGAAGATCAAAAACGGCTATTATATCATCGAGAAGCCGATTGGACGCCCGATTGGACATGGAGAGACGTGTTTGGAGGGGGTTCTGAATAATGCTACCCTTTGGGCAGGAACAAGATCCCCGGGCACAACAACGTGATGAAATAGAAAATGTGTTTGGTCAGTTAGGTGTCCCTGGATACGAGACCAATCAATTTGGGGTACAGCCGCTAAAGCCAAAAACCGAAATTAATTTTGGTCCCGGTCAACGTGCTTCTGTTCAAGAAGATCTCGAACATGGTGGCGGCATGATTCGACAGATGCAGTATGGGTTAGAAGCACCGTTGGATCGATGGATGGTTGATCGCCCGGACCCAACGAATACTCGTGAAAGTATCGGACGACTTATGGGTTCGTTCGCGTCTTGGGGTGCACTGACCGCAGGTGCTGCGGCAGTTATAGGTAGTGGCTTAGGTGCACTTGGTATCGCAGGATTAGGTGCTAAAGCAGCAACCACTGGTGCAGCAACCTGGGGAGCTAAAGCAGCTTCACTTGGATTATCATCTGCTGTTGTTGGTGGATTTCAGCGTTGGACACAAGGCGAAGATGATCCCATGGCAATTGCTAGAGCGTCTGCTATTAGTGGTGCGATCGGTGCTGCTATCCCATACGCCGGGCATAAATGGAAAACATCACCAATGGTAGATCGCGGATTAAATAAAATGCGCGATACCGCGAACCGTGCGATGGGCCGATTTGGTAACCGAATGGCAGAAATTGATATCCCGTTCGAAGATGCCATGGCACGGTTAAAGCGATCGGTTCCCGAGATGCGGAAAAGTCTTTCAATCGATGTTGAAAAACGAATGTTAAAATATGGGTTATTACCCGAGAGCGGACGAATGGCTCGACCGGCGTTTAAAATCATTCCCCAAAAAGATGCGATGAGAACAGCACATAATATTGCGCGTGAAGGTGCTGAAGGAACCTACCAGGAACGGCTTTCTACGGCATTACGGCAGGTTCATCAAGGTGATGTTCCACTTAATAAAATCCCTACGGAATCACGGTTGGATGTATTTATTGATATGTGGAAACAAAGTCCCGATGATACCCGGATGTTAGAAGCATTCCGTCCGATCTTTAAGAACGCAAAACAGGTCATGGATGTTGAACGACAGATGGCCATGAACCGTTCGGGACAAATTGTATCCGAACAAATACGTAACGGCACACCCATGGGGCTTAGTATGCATAATTTAGAAAACTATGGATACCAAAACCCCAGCACGATGCAAAATATAAAAGGAAAACTAGGCGCTGTGAGAGTTCGATTAGGTGAGACCGATCTCGGTCCCGAAGATATCGATATATCAAAATTCGATCCGGTCGGTCAACGATTAAAACAGATCATTACACGTAAAGGTGCCAAACCAGGCGAGACCCCTTTAAGATATACACTCGATAAACTGGAAGAACGGATCAATTTTAACGTACGTCAGATGGATACTGTATTAAATAAAGCCGGGACACACCATCCTGGATTTTTACAAGGTGGACAGCGCCGATTATACGACGATGCCGCAGAGGAAATGGCACGTGCATTTTCGGTACGAGATCAACTTACCGGACAAGTAAGTTACGGGTTACGGTTAGCGGATAAAGGAATGGTAAAATCTGAAGCCATGATCAGTTTCGAAAAAGCCTTACGTGCTCAACGCGAGGAATTAATGGAACCCATATACGGACGTAGTGAGTTTAAACGACAGTTCTTACGAGAATATGGTGTGAATACTGAACACGAATTATCACAATCTGCTCAGCAAAAACTAAAGCAGATGCTAAGTGATATGCAAATCCCGGACGAAATTATTGGGTACCAGTTAAGTCCGTTAAGTGTGACCCCGGATGATGCACATGAGCTATTCCGTCAAGCTCATCGTTACCCGGATATTTTTACCGGTGATAATACATTATCGGAAACGGTAATGCGTGAGACGAATGTGGCTACTCGATTATTATTCGCCCCCTTACGTAAGGCTACCGGTGAAAAGATAGCTCGAGAGTTCCGGGTCAATAAAGATGCTGTGGATACGATACGACGTACCTATATGAGTGAAGCCAACAAAATCTTGAAGCCATTTATGACCCGAAAGAAAGGCGCTAAGCTCGCTCGTGAGCGTATCTCAAGGTATATGGAAGCCAGTACACCAGATCAAATGCCGGCAGGTTTAACCGCATCAGAGCGTAGAGCAGGTGACTTACTTGCAGATTTATACGAAAGAGCCGGAAAAGATCTAGGAATTAATGCAGAACACTTCCGAAAGAATTATGTTCCGTTAATGCGTCAGGTAGCAAAAACAGGTGACGATCGATTAATGGCTAAATTGCCCAGCGAAATGGAATGGTTTGCACAATTTGAACGAGGTCCCGGTGGTAACGATGTGTTACGTGAATGGGATGCTTATAAACTGTTCCATCGTTATATCAAAGGTGGTACGGCTAACAAATATTATAAACCGTTATTCGAATCCACAGATGATTATTTTTTAAACCTAGCCCGTGAGGGCGGTGCAAAAATCAGCCCCGAATATAAAGGTGCTGAGGGACTCAAGAACGCAATGAACGAGGGACTTATCCCGGGGAAATTGGTTGGGCATATCAAAGCCGCACATGGTGTGGAACTTGGTATGTTGGGTCGTCCCGATGGATTAGAACAATATGTCGATAGTACAATTACCGGATTACTTAAAACGTTCAAGACACAGATGCAAAAACAAGGGATATCTGAAACTGCTGAGATTATGCCAGGTGTTCGATATACTCAAGCAATCGCTAATTATCTTGCACAGATACAGCATATGGGTGCTCTAGGATTCAACCCATTCTCAGCTATCCGTAACTTGACCCAGCAAATTTTACCGATGGCACAGTTGCACCCGAACCCGATTATAGGAATGCAGTATTGGATGAAAGCAAAAGCGGCGATGCGTACTCCGGAAGGTCGTTCTATTAATAAAGTTTTTAACCACGTACTGACCGGTCGGCAAGCAGAACAAGCCATGAACCAACAATATCTTGCACTCAATAAGGCAGCCGGCGGTGACCAGTTTCCGTTACCCGGTGATATGCGTGGATTTTGGGAAAAGTTTAGCGACTGGGGTATGAAAATGTTTAAGGCGGCTGACCGTAATAATGTGGAAACCTCGTATATGATGCGGTTCTTAAAATCAATAGACGATGGTGTCCCGTTAGCACGGGCTGCCGATGATGCTTACGGGTTTGCTATGAGTACCCAGTTCATGTACGGTATCGATTCGCCTAAGATTGTTCGTCACCCGATAGGTCGTGCGTTGGCACCGTTCCTATCTTGGCCGATGCATTGGGCAAGTAACCTCGGCGATGCTTGGGGTAGTAATAAAGTAGGAATGGCAACGACATTAGCAGGTATGGCAGTAGGTTCCGAATTGCTGAGCGCAACCGGTCTTAATTTCCGTAATATTCATCCGATCGAAGTTGGTAAGAACCATCTTGCAGTCCAAATGATCCATCAACAATCTATTGATTCGATGACGACCCGTATGGGGGGTGCTGCTGCCGGGTTAGTATCGGCAACTATGGCAAATGATCCGGAAGCTAGCCGTCGTGCTTGGGATAATTTCCATCGATCGGTGAAAGGGATGATCCCCGGTGCTCAGTTATCGCGAATCAATACTGTAATCAAAGCAGCGCGAGACGATTGGACCATACGTGACAGGCAAGGTCGTGTTCAACAGCATATGAAAACAGCAGGTGATCCATTATACGAAAATATTGGGATCCCAACGGAAGCTGTTATTCGATTAATCGGATCGCATACTTCGGACAGTGATCGTTGGCAAGCAATATCAGGTACTATCCAGCCAACCGAATCGTCTTACCGACATCAACGACGTCAAGCAGTCGAAGCATATCTCGAAGGTAATATGACAGAATTTAAAAAAGCACAGATTGTTTTGATGGAACGTTATGGTCGTGTAGTACAACCGCATGATATTCAACAGGAAATGG
>PWFU01000085.1 GCA_003554185.1 Candidatus Dojkabacteria bacterium | reverse complement strand
TGTCATTCCATAAAGAGCTACATTTAAAACGTCAGCTTCCTTATCATATTTTTTATTTAATCGTTCTTGGGTAACTAATGGAGGAATAATATCTCTTTCTTGCTCGTCCATTTCCCCTACTTGTGCTAGGACTTTTTGTGCGTTCCATTCAAGTGCTGCTCTTTCACTTTCATCATATTTTAGCCTTTGGAATTCTTTGATTAGATAGAGTTTGAATTCTGCTGATATCCATGAAGCAAATTCAAAAGCTATGTCTTTGTGTGCATATGTTCCTCCATATCTTCCGGATTTAGATACTATCCCTATAGCATTTGTTGTGTTTATCCACTTTTGAGGCGTTAAAACAAAAGAGTTACTTCCTGCTTCCTCTTTAAACGTGTCGAATTCGACACGTTTAAAATCAGAATTATTCATTATCTCCCAGAGACCAAGAAATTCTATGGTATATCTTGTCTTCATCCAGTTTTGTATAACGTATCTTGGATCTTCAACATTCTTAAAGCGTGCCATATCTGTAAGGGATATGAAGGACTGGTCTTCCTGAGAGAAGAAAGATATATGTTTGCCCTTTATTTTTAAATTATTGTTTTGATTCATTTTCAATCATTTCTTTCAATTTATTGGTTGCTTCTTCTAAAGAAATGAAGTAAGGTTTTTTTTCTGTACGTTTTTTCACTTCACAGCTGCTTTCTTCTATTGTCTTCTTACTAACTACTACTCTTATTGGTATTCCTATGAGGTCAGCATCTGTAAATTTCTCTCCAGGAGCTTTATCTCTATCATCGAAAAGTACTTCAATATTTTGTTCTAAAAGTGAGTTGTATAATTCCTCTGCTTCATCCATAGCTTCATTTAGTGCTATTAGATGTATTTGAAATGGAGTGACAGAATTTGGCCAGATAATACCTTGTTCGTCATTACCGTTTTCGACTATTGCTGCCATCGTTCTTCCTATACCTATACCGTAGCAGCCCATATAGTAGGGTTGTTCATTTCCATTTTCATCTATAAAATTTGCCCCTTTCATTTTTTCAGAATAGTGATAACCAAGTTGGAATATGTTACCCACTTCTATACCTCTCTTCTCCCTTAGTTTCCCTCCTTCATTTTCTGCTTTAAAACCTTCCTGTGCCATTGCAATATCCCCTTCTATATCTGGCTGATAATCTCTATCAATATTAATATTTAACAGATCTATATGTTTTTTATTACTTCCTCCATAAGCGTTGGATATTGTTCTAAGAGATTCATCTGCAATTATTTTTATATCCTTTTTGCATCTATCTTTTATACCTACTGGAGATATGAAGCCGGGTTCTGAACCAACATCTTTTCTAATTTCTTCGTCTGTAGCATGTCTTAGGGTGTTTGACTTTGCTAAATATCCAAGCTTTATTTCGTTTACATCCAAATCTCCTCTTATGATTGCCAAAATGTACTCATCATTTTCATTTACGTACAAAACATCCTTTATTTGTTGCCAATTTGGTAGTTTATGTAATTCAACACCATCTTGCATAGTTGGTCCTCTCTTGGCTTCTACTTCTTCTAGGTCCTTTTGTTTTTCTGAACTATTTTTGTCTTCTTTTACAAAAACAGCTACATCTTCATGTGCTGCATAATTCCCATCTTCTGAAACAAAGTATCTACTTTCACCAATATCTGAATCAACTACAAATTCATGACAATATTCTCCACCAATATATCCATTATCTGCTTCTATCATTTGTGTTTCTAATCCCAGCTTGGAAAATATTCTTGTATACATATCCTGCATTTTCTTGTATTCCCTTTTGAAGTCCTCCTCATCTGCATGAAAAGAATATCCATCTTTCATCATAAACTCTCGTACTCTAAGTAACCCTCCTCTGGCTCTTAACTCGTCTCTAAACTTTGGTGAGAATTGATACAGTTGAAATGGTAAATCTCGATAACTTAAAGTATATTGCCTTACTAGATCAACAAACATTTCTTCGGCAGTTCCTCCTAATGCAAATTCTGCACCTCTCCTATCTTTTATTTTCATTAATTCAAATCCTGTTTCATTTGTTCTATTCGTTTCTTCCCATAATTCCAATGGATGTAACACAGGGCATACCATTTCTTGGCACCCCTCTTCATTCATTTCATGACGGATAATGTCCATGATTTTTTGTCTTACTCTAAATCCTATGGGTAAGAAATAGTATCTTCCTGCTGTTGATTCTTGTATGAATCCAGCTTGTTTTAATAGTTTTGACGACCTTATATTATCTTTTTCAGAGGTAGTTTTACTTGTTTTTAAAAAGTATTCTGAGTATTTCATACAATCATTATTCTATCATTGAGATATTAAGGGATTCTAACAAATATGGTGCTAAATATCTATATAGTTAAATAATCAACTTACTTTCTCTAATTACTTTTTTTGTAATATCTCTTTTAACTTCTTCCCAGTTTGTATCTACAATCATTACTGGTTCTGGTTCTGATTCTGCATCTTTGAAGTATGTGAGTGATTTCAGAAGATGTGCGGTGCTGTATTCAACATCGGTGTATTTCTTTCTTAAGGCATCAAAAATATCTGTTATGGAATATTCTTTTAGTATTGCCCATATGTCATAGAAATCTTTTTTACTTCCTCTAGAACTAATGGCTGTAATTTTCATACAAGCAATATCAAGTGTTGAGCATAGGTAGATATTATTGTAAGAAATCAAATCATTTATTAAAGGATATTTGTATTCCAAAAAAGATATTTTTACATTATCAATTACCAGATCCAATGTTCCTAGACTCTCATTGGTTATATGATATTTGAGGTTATTATTTGATAATACTTCTTTTAATGATTCAATATCTATTTCACTTTTCGAAAAAAAATCCAAATCTACAGACGTTCGATGTCCTAGTTGTAAAGAAAGAGCAGTACCACCGGCAAGATAGAAGTTGTCGTGGATTTTTAATTTGCCTATTTTTTCTAAAAGCGATTTTGTCTCTGTGTGTAAGGTTTTTGTAAACATTTAAAATTCTCCCTAGGTTCATCTAAACCTAAAATTAAATAAAAGAAGTTTCCACTCTTTTCACTTATTTTATCACTATTTCTAAGCACCTCTATAATGCTATCTCTGTCATAAGTTGAAAAAAGCCATTTTAACCCTTCTATATCAGCGTTTTCTAAAACTCTTTCAATAATATATTTCTTGTGTTTTTGGAGGTCTAATTTTGAAATATCTACATCCCAAAAAAGAGGTTTAAGTGATGGATGTAAATTAAATAGCTTATTCATAGTAAATTATAATATATTTGAGATAACAGTACAATGTTTTCAAGGGGGATTAAAGTGCAATCGAATTGTGTCTAAAGAGAATATTTTAGTATCCTAAAGTTTCTCGTATAGTTTGAAAAGAGCAACTAAGTAAAAAGTGACTAGAAAGAATGCGATTAAGGTTCCAACATAAATTCCTAGAGAAGGATACAAAAAGAAAATACTAATAATATAAATAACGATACACCATTGCCCTTTAGGAACATTTTTTATTATTGTATGTACATGTTCTCTACCATAAGTATTATGCACAATGAGTATAAGGGGGAATAGTGTTGTTGGAAACGCTGAGAATAATCCTGCCCACTCAGGTCCTATTAAATGAGCAATGCTTGTGACGGATATGATAACTATTGATGCCAGTATTGCTCGTACAAATAGAACTTTTGTGCTTAGTTTAATTCTGTCTTTTATAACCGTATTATTAATTTTTTCAAAAAGGTAGTTGAATAGAGGAATTGAAATTATAGGTATAATTAACGCAGTTATTAGATTAAATTGAAACTGTTTTAAAAATAGAATTATTATTACGTAACCGATTATTGCTACTAAAGAGGATATGAGCATATTGGTTCGGGTATTATTTGTTGAAATTTTTAAATAGATGAAAATAAAAACTTGCATAGAAAGCATCCCGACTAAATTGAATAAAGAGCTTTCGGATGCAAATTCGGGGCCTTGCTCAAGTCCATAAAAAAAGAGGATGAGAGCTGTCCCTGTTGGAATTCCAGATATTATTCCAGAAATTTTTGGGTTTATGTATTCTGCGATTAATGATAGTAATAAAACAAAGAGGATTGTTATGAGGGTTTTGGCAATGAATAGTGTTGTAATTTCCATGAGGTTATTAAATGTATTCCACTATGAAAAATTTGGCGGAGAGGACAGGATTCGAACCTGCGGTACGGTTTCCCGTACAAACGCACTCCAAGCGTTCGCTTTCGACCACTCAGCCACCTCTCCACTTAGTTACAATTATACGAAATATGCTCTCTTTGTACAAAATATGAGCTAGTTATCTTCCTCTTCTTCTGTTGGTTGTACTGTCTCTGTTTCTATCAATTCAGTTTCTATATTTATTTGTTCTGTATTTGTTGGAAAGTGCCAAAGAAATTCTGGAAAATATTCAGGTCCAAATTCTATTTCGGGTTCTTTTTCAGAAAACTCTATGTTTTCTAAAATATTCTTCCCTTCTTCCCAGCTCTCTCCAGCTAAAGAATTTTTAAGGTTTTCAGTATTTAGTTCTACTCTTACATACCCTTTTGCTGTAAATTCCACTTCTATATTTTCATCTCCAATCTCTGTTACATTTACCTCCATTTCTATATCATCATCTAGTTCTAATTCTAGATCATCTCCTGTTTTGAATAATCCTTCTTCTTCTGCAGCCTGCTTTATAATTTCTTCTTTGGAATCAATTATTTCTTCCCTGTTAAAAAATAATCCAGTTACTTTGACCTGCAAGCTCATATTAAACATATCTCCTTCATCGCCAACTCCTATGTCAGTCTCAACATTTCCATCTAATGTTTCTTCAATAGAGTCTTCTAAGATCTCCCAATCAGGGTTTTTCTCTTCTAAATCTCGTCTTGCTTCTTCAATTGCTTCTTCCTTTAGACTGTCTTTTAGATTATCGTAGTCTTCTTGTGTTAATTCAGGATATTCTTCACTATCTCCTCCAGAGAAACTATCATTATTTTCCGCGGTTAAACTATCTTCGTCAAAACCTTCCACTGTAAATAGTTGTCCTGAACTTAAATTATATTCGTCTCCAGGATCTGTAGCACGTACTGAAATGTCAGTTTCGGTTGTGGGGGCTTCCGACATTTGTACATCTGTAGTTATTTCAAATTCTAATCCATCTGTTATGATTTTTGTCCCTGAGGGGATTGTTGTCTCATCACCATCCCAATATTTGAGATTTACAAGTCCTTCTGCTCTAGAGCCTCTTGTTCCTGTTCCTGTCGTATCTGCATGGTCTGATCGGCTTACTATCACTTCTTCTTTTCTTACAGGTATTTTACCAGCTTCTAAATCAAGATTTTCAATATCGGTATTTCCTTCAAGTTCTTTTTCTACTTCTATAGATTTAGTTTCGAGAAAGATTTTAGCATTAACTGTAGGGAGCGTGTTATATGCAAAAACTCCGGAAACAGCAAGGATACCAAGTATTAATACGGTTATTAGTATTATTTTTTTCTTCAGTTTTCCCTTTTCTTGTGGAGTTTTAGGTTTTTTTTCTTTCTTAACTTTCTTTTTCTTTAAATCCTCGGGTTTATTCAGGTTCTTATCTGTTAAACTCACTTTCTTCTCATTAGAATGAGTTTTTTCTTCTTTCGTTTTTTTGTCTTCAGCTATTTTTGTATCTTCTACTTCGTTCTCTGTTTCTTCTTGTGGTTCTTTTTTTGCCTCTTGCTCTTCTATATCTTGCCCGATTGCGAATGTTAAATCTTCATCTTGAATTACTGATTTCTGATCATGTTCGATAATTCCCTTTGATTTTTCAATAACTTGTTGAACTCTGCTTTGGTATTCAGAGTCTTGTAAACCTGTACTATCTCCTTCGTCTAATGATTGTATAGCTTCTTTTGCATCTTGAGTTTTGTTTGGTGTTTGATTTTTTAACAATTCTTTTCTTTTTTCTACTCTTTCTTTTCTCTTTTTTTCTGCAAATACCCATAAATCTTCATCTACATCTGAAGGTGATTCTGTAGTTATAATGTCTGCTTTTTGAGCATTTCTTACTCCTGCTGGGTTTTGAATAATTTGTAAAATTATATTTTTACCTAGTTCATCACATACCTCTTGTAAACTTTTTAAGTTTATTGGACTGATTAAAAGATCACTTTCTTCTGCAAATGTAAGCAAAACATTACTATCATCTAATGCTGCGATTTTGCGTAAAAGGTCTGTTAATTCATCTTCTGATGAAACTATAATCTTTGCTCGGTTTTGTTTTTCATTACTTTTATTTTCCATGTTTATTCAGAATATTTTTTTAATTTTACCAATTTATCATGACCAAACTTTGCTAGAGCTGCAGGAGTTACATCATATGTATGAGTTAGTTTCCCAGAAACATCTTTAATATCATCTAGCTTTTCTGGTAAGAATACAGTTGCTTTTGGAGATTTTGGAAAGGGTAAAAGTTTTGTCCAAGGGTAATCAGTAATTGCCTTCTTTATATCAGGTAGCATTGCACCACCGCCGCATAAATATATTTGAGGCGGTAAAGATTCTATGTCTTCCATCATCTCTAGAGATGCTTGAAATGTTCTGGTCCAGAGTTTAGCTATGGAATATGTTATTTCTCTAATATCTTTATGCATTTCTTTATCTAGTTTGTTTTCTGAATATTTAATTTTTCTTGTTTCAGCATGTCTATAATCTAAATTCATTAATCTGGAAATCTCTTTTGTAAACACTCTACCTCCAAAAGAGAACATCTGTGTTTCTACGACATTTCCTTTGTTTACAAGAGCGACATCAGTTGTTCCTCCACCGATATCAACAAAGATTCCAGAAAAATCCTTTTGTCTACTACCTGCAAAGGCTCTAGCAACAGCAAAGGGTTGGGAGACTATCGCAGTTATGTCAAGATCTAAGTTTTCTGTTAATTTTCTCAAAGATTCAAGGTATGTTTTGGGTGCAAAAGATGCATAGAAATGTAATTTAACATCCTTTCCTCTAAAACCGATTAATGAATCTACTGGCATTCCCCCTATTTCCATTCCTGTCACAGTTATATGTAATATCTCAATATCTTCGTACATAAGTCCTGTTCTAGTAGCAAGGTCTTCTTTTCCACTGTCTTCTATTTGCCTGTAAACTTTCTGTATTATTTTTTTCTCTTCTTCTGCATCTACCTCCTCATCATATTTATCATCTCTTTCATAGTTTACGACTATCGATATTCCTTGGATAAACTCACCAGCTAGACCCAGAACAACCTTCTTGGGCATTTCTTCTTCTTCAAGTTCAGATGTTATTTCATTTATTGCTAATCTACAGTTCTCTATAACGGTGTTTAGGTTCTTGATTACTCCTTTATGCATCGCTTTTTCTTGTTGTTGTATTCGAGATACTTGCTTGACTTTGACTCCTAGTTCGGTACTTTCAAACAGGATAGTTTTTAATAGTTCTGTACCTATATCTATTGCTAAGTAGTTTGTATCAAAACTTTCTTGTTCCTCTTTTTGTTGTTTCTTTTTCGAAAATATTGGCATAGTAATAAAAAAAGACTTATCTAATCTAATATACTATAGATGAGGATTACAGTACAAGTGCATAAAATTTCTAACTATTGAGCTGTACTTTTTCTGTTGCATAGTATCTTTTCCTGAAGCCCTTTCCTAAGAGCAATTCAGATTGGGCTTGTACAAATGGAATAAAAGCGAATGTGAGCATATTTACAACAATAAGGCCTGTTTCTAAAATATCTAGTATGTGTCTAAACAGAGACCAGCCTCCTGGTATCGGTGTGATTCTTCTTCTTATGAAAATGATTGGAATATTAAGAAACATTAGAGCTGTTAGAATGTAGCTCATAATTACAGGTAGGTTATATGAAGCTGCACTATATCGGTAATCGGGGTTTATAATGTTGAGTATAGGTAGGGCAAAAGTTATTGTATATACAACTGTTAAAAATAGAAGATGGGTGTCGATTAGTTGCCAAGCTATTGATGCTTTTTTAAAGAGTGCTATCCTTTTGTTTTTATACAATGCAGCAAATGTCATTGGAAAGACAACGATACCCCACCCCCATCTAAATTGTTGCTTGTATAACGAAATGTGTGTTTTTATAAATGTTGCATTTTCTACTGCATCACTGAAAGTTGGCGTATATACTTCTTCCCCTCCAAAATCTCCATCAAATCTAGTTAGGCAATTCCAGTAGAAGGTTGTATCATCAATACCCACTTCAGGATCCCAATATCCAACATCGTCTACGGTTTGTAAATTTACTACATATGAGGAAAAAGTATCTCTTGCTTTTTTCCTTACAACCCAATCATGAAGAATTACAAGTGTAAGCACCATTGATTGCCCTCTAACTATCGGAGGTACTCTCCAAATATTATTGTTAAAGGTGTGTATAGCTGTTGCAAAGAAACGTTTTTTTCTTTTCGGGTTCTTTAGATATTTATACGTAATAGATGATAAATATTTTGGATGTGGTCTCAGATCACTATCACAGGTTATTAAAAGATAGTCTTCTAGTTTTTCACCTCTTTCTTGTATTAATTTTACAAAACTGCGAGTTGCCCAATTAATATTAGCACCTTTAACCCCCATAACCTCTCCCTCTATATCGTTTGGGTGGACATAATAGATGATTTCTCGAAATGTATCCTTGTACATTTCTTTTATCTTTTTATAGTTTTCTACACATTGTTCTTTAAAAGCTTCTTCCATAGCTATTACTACTGATATGTTTTCAGCTCCTATATCTGATTTTGCCCAAGCATCCATTGTTGGTTTAAGTATATCCATATCTTCTTTAACTATTGGGCAAACAAAAACATATTTAAGATTGTCCCTGATTTGTCCTTTTTTGCCTTTCACGGAATTTATTTTTTCTACCCAATCAGTATTAACATCTCTTTTCATTCTCTCGTATCCAACGATTAATCCATAAAGAAATCGAATACACCTATATGACCAATATATTACTAGAAAGGAGATATGTATTATCAATAATTCTGTTAGATTTAATATGGTTAGTAAAAATGGAGATAGTATAAAAAACCAGGTTATTAGTCCAGGTATTACATCAAAAATGCGAATGTACCATCTAGGGACTTGATGAGGATAACCATTTTTTCTGTCCTTAGGTTTAAGTTTTTCTATATTTATACCTTGATTCTTATTCATTAGAGGTTAAATTGTTGCTACAATTATTACTGGTTCTCTCTCAGTTTTTTTGAAGAGAAAGTCTTTTAGATTCTTCTCAATATTTTCTTTTAATACCTTCTTCTCATACTTACCCTTTGATTTTTTATGCCATTCTTTATGCAGGTCCATAACTCTTTGTTCTATTTCTCTTAATAGTTCTTTGGAATCCTTCATATATACAAAGCCTCGGGATATAAATCGTGGTTTTCCTATCAATTTATATTCCTTAGAGCTTAGATTCATCAAAACTACAAACATTCCATATTCCGCTAATTGTTTTCTGTCTTTTATAACGATGTCTCCTAGGTGTCCTACTCCTAAGCCATCTATTAGAATTGGTTTAGATTCAACTCTTTCTCCTCTTTTAAGTGTTTTACCGTCGTATTCCCATATTTGCCCATTTTCTGTTAATGGGATCTTGTCTCTATCAAAACCCCATTTGATTAAATTCCTTTTGTTTTGATATCTCTGGGTAATACTTCCATGTATTGGCATTATGTATTTTGGTTCTATCATATCAAACATTGTTTTCATATCTCCCTGAAACCCATGCCCGCTTTCATAGATTTTTTCCATATTTGATTTAAGAATGTCTGCTCCCAACTTTATTAGTCTGTCAGTCATATATTGTATTTTTATTGCATTACCGGGTATTTCTGATGCGGACATAATTATTAGATCTCCTCTTTTTACTTTGAAGTGTTTATGTTCGTTTAGAGATATTCTATTCAGTGCTGCGTATCTTTCTCCCTGGCTTCCCGTAGCTACTACAATGAGTTGATTGTCGTGATACTTTTTCATTTTTTCTTCTGGGATGATTATATTATCTGGTATTTCAATATATCCTTGCTCTCGTGCAACTCGGATAACTGTTTTCATACTTAATCCCATAATGGCGACTTTTTTGTTCATCTTTTTTGCTATTTGAAATATTGAATGAATTCTTGAAACTAAGGATGAAAAAGATGCAACGACTACTCTTCCTTGTGCTTTCCTAACGATTTCTTCCAAACTTTCATATACTTCTGTTTCTGATTTTGTTTGTCCTTCTTCAAAAGAATTTGTACTTTCCATCAGTGCCAAATCAACTTTTTTACCAATTTCCATAAATTTAGAATAATCGGTTTCTGGTTCGTTAGCGGGTGCTCTATCTATTTTATAATCTCCAGAGAACAATAGATTTCCTTTTGGAGTCTCTATAAATATGCTATGTGAATCTGGAATGCTATGTGTAACTCTTACAAAGGTAATGTCGAAACTGCCAATACTAAATGTTTTATTTCTCACTATATTTTCCAACTTTTCTTTCTTCTCTATCTCAAATTCCTTCAACCTTTCCTTTGTCAATGCGTTTGCAAATCTTCCTGCATAAACTGGGGGATAATCTAATTCAGGCAATATATATGGTATTGCCCCAGTATGATCTAAGTGTCCATGTGTAATCAGCACTCCCTTAATCCTATTTTTATTTCTTTTCAGGTAAGAGAAATTAGGAATTAGGTAATCTATTCCATAAGGTTCTAGTTCTGGAAAAGAGAATCCCATATCTACAATTAGGATTTCTCCCCGATACTCTATAAAACTGCAGTTTTTCCCTACTTCCTCTACTCCTGAGAGTGTGCAGATTTTTAGTTTTTCACTTCCACTCGACTTTTTAAAACTTTTCTTCTTTTTCATAATACAAACTCCGCCATTATATCATAGAAACCCTTATCAACAGATAGATTTGACATACCGCGTTTTTTGATATACATTTAACTAGGCAGTTGCTTTTAATTATTTTAGATTATGAAAAAACCTTTTTACAAAAAAATATTCTTTATTCCTTTAGTTCTAGCATTAACCTTTTCTTTTTCCCTCCTCTATACATATGCAGAAGTAGATGTTTCTGTTGAACAAGCAATAACGGGTCAGGATTTTGCTAGTATCTACTTTTTTGATACAGAAAATGAAGAAGAGATAGATCCTCCAAAGGTAGAATTTGATGATGTGGATTTTGCATTTTTTCCTCAAACTTCCGAAGGGACATTAGCGACAGATGACACCATCCTCAGAGTTGATAATCCTAGAGGTGATGTAGACTATGATATGCATTATTCCTTAGATCTTAGCATTGCTCCAGCAGGAGAAAATGGTTGGGTAGATAGTGAAACAAACAATGAGTATGCAATAGATGAAGGAGATAGTCATTTAGAAGTCGACCTAAGTGATATTGATATAGAAGAGGTAGATGATTGTGGTAATATTAATTATGGTAGCAGTGCTTCTTTCGAAGGTAACGAATCCGTCGACATTTTAGGTGTTTCAGAAGCAGGGACTTGTCGTTTAAATGTTCAGAATATACTTTTTGAACAGACAATTCCAGAAGCCCAACCAACAGGGATTTATTCCCTAGATATGGTATTAACTCTTGTACAGGGTATGGAACCAGCAGATTATTCTTGTTATGAACAACAGGGAGATTATACAGGCCCTATCCACATTAACAACCGGTATTACTTCAAATACAGTGATAGTTCAGAGACAGGTACCCTAGACGGTTGCCCTACTCCGGAAGATCTGACTGAAGTAAACGATATTTGGGAGTGGTATGAAACTGGAGAAAATTTAGGAGAATATATAGCCAGGGACAATTGGTCCGGTCTTCTTTGGACAGCTCCTTTAGATTGTGATGAAGTAGACGGATATGGTGGAGATGACCATTGGGAAAACAGTAAGAATTTATGCGCAGGTTTAGGAGAAGAATATACCAAAGCTAGTGAAGATTCAGAATCAGGAGGTCATACAGATTGGGAATTTGAAGACCGCGATTATGAATGGCGTTTACCGACCAAGAATGAATTAAAGCAGATATCTCCCTATGATCATAACTATGGTCCTAATGGTTATTATAATGAGGGTAGTGGTCATGGTATGAAGGAATGGTCAGAGGATTCAAGTATGGGTGACAACCCTGATTTTGTTGACTCTCGAGCTGGAGAGAGTGATAATCCTGATCGTTATTGGTCTCAGAATCTGCAAGCAGACAACCCTTCTCGTGCTTTTTTAGTCCGCCCTTCTAATGGTCGCGTCTACAATTACCTTCGTGCTTTTACGACCACTTCTTATTCTTGTGTTCGTTGCGTCGCCGAGGACAGGAAATAGTAATTTAACAATTTAATAATTTGGAATTTGTTTTTGTGTTTTTGTTTTACAAAAGCACAAAAGCTTTTTTTGAAAAATTAGAATTAAAAAACATTAAACCTAACAATCTCTATAAGAGCTTTGAAACCCTCGGAAACCTTCATCTTTTTGCCCTCCTCTATGGTTCTAGGCCTGTATTGTATAGGGATCTCATTGTATTTTAGTTTTTTGCCATCCTTTTTGTATTTAAAAAACTTAGCAGTTAATTCTGGTTCTAAACCAAAAGTACTTCTGGATACAATAGTTTTACCAATATCTCTGAAAATATCTCCTCTTGCCATCTTGTAACACGTTTCCATGTCTCCTACCTTAGCTCCTCTCCACATAGTAAAAAAGTTTGATACAGTAGTTACTACTCTATTTCCAAAGTAAAATTTGAAATATTTATTTTCGAATTTTCTTGCAAACCTATTTCCATATATTACATCAACATCTGGATTTTGTTTAAAAGTTTCGACAAAATCTATTAAATCCTTTGGCTCATATTCTAAATCTGCGTCTTGGATAACAACGAGATCACCGGTAGATTCTAAAATACCTCTTCTAACAGTTTGAGTTTTCCCAAGATTCTGTGGGTTTTGTAGAATCTTGTATTTAACACAATCTCTTTTGTCTTTTTTTGAAAAACTTTTTGCAATTTCTAGGGGATTATCCTTAGAACCGTCATCTATGACAATGATTTCTTTTTTCAGATCTATTTCTAGATCTGCAATAGCTTGAAGGACTTCTTTGATAGTTTTGGATTCGTTATAGGCTGGGATGATGATGCTAAGCTTTTTGTAGTTGTTAAGCTTTTTGTATTTGTTCATTTTCTTTGTTTGACAGTTTATTAACTACGGACATTATATAATTATTAAGGGGCAGTGTCAATACTATAGGGTCTTTGTGTTTATCTTAACTTCCTCTGATTTTTTTGGTAGAATGTCGAGCATGGATTATAAAAAAGGGGAAATTCCAAAGGCATATGACAGTTCAAAAGAAGAGGATATTTATTCTCTGTGGGAAAATTCAGAACTTTTATCACCTGAAGGAATGGAAAACTATTTGAAAGAAAAAGATCTACCTGTTTTAAAACCATTTGTGTCTACTTTACCTCCGCCTAATGCCAATGGAGACTTACATCTTGGACATGCATGTGGATATGCTTACCACGATATTTTGGGTAGATTCTATCGAATGAAAGGCTCTCCCGTATTATTACTTGCAGGTAAAGATCATGCAGGAATTCAAACAGAATCAGTTTTTCTTAGGGAGTTACAAGCAAAGGGTGTTGATAAATGGGAAATGGGTAGAGAAGAATTCTTTAACCAGTGTTATGAATTTTGTATGAGTGCAGCAGAAAATGCTCGAAGGCAGGAAAAAAGGATAGGGTTGTCTGCAGATTGGAACAGAGAATTTTTTACACTTGATCCAAATTTGACTAATACAGTATATGAGACATTTTTTTCAATGCTCTCTGAGGGATTAATTTACAGAGGAAAGAGAATTATTAACTTCTGTCCATATTGTCGTACTGCACTTGCAGATATTGATACAGATCATGTTGAAAGGTCAGGGATCTTTGCATATATAGTTTATCCTTTTGTAGAAGAAAAAGATAATCAAAAAGCGGAAGAGATATTAGGGCAAAGAGGAATAATGATTGCTACTACAAGACCTGAGACAATGCTAGGTGATACAGCAGTAGCAGTGCATCCTCATGATGAAAGATACAAGGAATTTATTGGGAAAAAAGTTCTCTTACCTATAGCTAATAGAGAAATACCCGTTATTGCTGACGAGAATGTAGATTTGGAGGTTGGAGCAGGTGCTCTTAAGATTACTCCAGCCCACTCCCCTATAGATTTTGAAATAGGTGAAAAGCATGATTTAGAAGTTATTAATGTGATCGATCAAATGGGGAAAATGGTATCTCCTGCCCATGAGAAATATGTTGGAATGGAAACAATTGATTGTTCCAAAGCTCTGGTTAAGGATCTTGAAGAAGAAAATTTATTGATAGATATTGAAAAGATAAAACATGAAGTAGCAGTTTGTGAAAGATGCGATACCGCTGTTCAACCTGTAGTTGCCTATCAGTGGTTTGTTGATACAAAGGGTTTGGCGGAAAGAGCACTTGAAGTATTGGAAAAAAAGAAAACAGTAGTACTTCCAAAAGGACAGATGAAAGCTTTAAAACATTTTTATGAAAATATTCAACAATGGTGTATTTCTAGACAATTATGGTGGGGTCACAGGATTCCAGTTTGGTATAGTGGAGGAAAAGAACTGTATGATTGGTTACTAGATAATCCTGGAAAAGGAATTAAAGATTTTGAAAAAGAAACAGGAAAAGAAGCCAAGGGAACAGGTAAGATAATAGCTTCTGTAGAAAAACCAGAAAGGGAAAAAGGAGAAGAGTTTGAACAAGAGACTGATGTTTTGGATACATGGTTTAGTTCTGGACAATGGCCTTTCTCTACATTATCTAACAGTGGAGAAGGAGACTTTGAAAAATATTACCCTACTGATGTAATGATACATGGTAGAGATATTTTGTTTTGGTGGACTGGAAGAATGATTATGATGGGATTGTATCGAACGGATCAAACACCCTTTTCTACCGTTGTGCTAACGGGGATGATTAGGGCTTCTGATGGATCTAAAATGTCTAAGTCGAGAAATAATGCAGTTTCTCCAATAGAGATGATTGAAAAATATGGAGCTGATTCATTAAGACTTTGGTATTATACAGATTCTTTACCTGGTGCTAATGCGCCCTTAAGGGAAGAGAAGATAAAAGGGAATAGGAATTTTGTGAACAAAATTTGGAATGCCAGCAGGTTCATACTAATGAATATTGAAGAAGAGGAATTAGAAAATGTTAGAAAGGAAAGTATTGATGAGAATAACGAATGGATTGTAAAAACAAAAGAGTTTGAAGAAAGAATTGATAGCTATATCAAAGAATACAAATTTCACTTAGGGGCTGAAGAAATTAGAGAGTTTTTTTGGCATACATTTTGTGACGTTTGGATAGAGGAAGTAAAGGATGAAATAAAAGGGGAGGAGATTAATTCTTCCAACAGGATAAAGAAGTTGAATTTAATAATATATCTTCTAAAAAGAATGTTGATAAATATTCATCCGTTTGCTCCATTTATTACAGAATCTGTATGGCAAGAATTAGTGAAGTTTGATTTAGCTGTAGGTTTATTAATGGCTCAGCAGAAGTAAGTGTTATTTTTTTAGTAGCCCGTTTGCTTGTTTAAGAAGCTTTGCAATTTCCGGATTATATTCTTCTCCCATATATACCATTGAGTCTTTTCTAGCATTAAGAGGAATAAAATTATCGAGTCCAGGTTTTTCTGGGTCTTCAGCGTTTGATACTCTACCCAGATGTAGTATTTCAGTATCTCCAATTTTAATCAATGCATCTAATCCGATGTCTTCTTGGTCCTGGGATGACTTTAAGTGTTTTTCAAGTCTGTCGGATTTTTTATCATCATCTATTTGTAAAATCCTTACTTCTTCTTTTCCCCCTTCTTCACTATTTGGGTCTGTGTTTTTGATAATAAGGAAGTATGTACTACCTTCCCATTTAACTCTTTTTGAAGGGATATAGAAAGTTTCATTTTTTGCATATTCTTCTCCTAAAAATTTTTCACTCGTTTCTTGTTTCTCTGTATCTGTTTCTACCTCTGCTGTGGTTTCGTCAGAAGTGGTTTTGTTTCCTTCTTTTTTATTTAATTCTAACAATTGTTCAACTTCTTCTTGTTCTGGTTTATAGAGAGAGACGTATCTCTCTGAATCCGGTTTGTTTCCATTTAATTTGGGTTTGTGCATAGGTTTTTTTGAACCTGGGAAAATCATTGTCATAGAATCTTCCCAGAATAGGTTGCACTTACTTTTTTTCTCTTGATCTTTGGTGTTTAATAAAGATTTGAAATCTTCAAGTCCATCTGAATTTAAAGGTGTTTTAGAGTAAGGTGGTACAAAAAGTTGAAAGTTTAGTACGTATGCAACTTTTTCATTAGTCTGAGGGTCTCTTACAAAAACCAAATACTTAACATTTTCTATTGCGGGGGTATATTTATCTTCAGGATCTATTCTTTTATTTCGAGGTGTTCTTAAAACGGTAATATTATTAGGGTGTTCACCTAAGATTTCATGAGAGTATTCATTTAAAGATTCTTGTTGCTCATCTAGATTTCCATTTTCTGGACCTTTCTTTTTAAATGAATTTTCAATGTCTGCAATTGTCGTTGGATGGGGCTGAGTAGGATTTTTTTCTACTGTATCAGTAAAGGAATTTTGTTCCATATTTGTATTATTAAACAATATATGGTGTTTGTCAATTTTTCTTTTGGATTAGGGTGATGCCTTCTTCTAATAATTTAAGAGCTCTTTGCAACTCATCTTCATCTAATATCTCATTACCTTGGACGATAATTAAAGCATCTTTTGTATCTTTGGTTACCTTCGTTTCTTCTGATTGTTTTGAATCAAGTCTGCATATAATTTTTTCATTATCCGCGTATACATACTCTCCACTTTTAGCAATTTCCTTTTTTTGTTTGTTTATTGGTGTATATTTACTATCTTCTTTTAAGGTTTTAAAATATACTTTTTCGTTTATTTTCGAAAGATCATGTATACCTATCGAAATTCCTGTTAAAGCTGATACGGCATTACATATGTCTACTAGGGTATTTATGTTTGGGATAGTACCTTTCTCTTTAATAATTTCAATCAAATTTTGTGCAGAAGGTTTTGTCTTTTCTTCCTGAGAAAAATCTTGGTGTAATTCTCTGTATTTTTCAAAAAGTTCTTCTTTATCCCAGTTCTCATGCTTATACCTTTCTTTCACTTTCTCAATTACTTCCTCTATCCACTCTTTGACTTTTTGATTTCTTTTTTGGATCTTTAGATTATTAAAAGTCTCCCATTTTATTGGGATATGTTTGAGTTCTTCATCAATTTCAAGATTTACCCCCTTGCCTTGAGATATGCTTACTTCTTTAACATTTTCTTCGTCTTCATTTCGAAGGTTTTCTGAATACTCAAGCTTTTGAAAGATAATTTGAGGTTCATTAATATTATGTTCGGCTTCAATATTTGTAAAAGTCCAGAAATTAGCAAAATTTTTAACCTGACCAGTCTCCTTTAATTCATAATTTGGGTCGTACTCTTGCTCTATATTAAGCAAGACTCTAAGTTTTTCTGATGTCTCTGGTGTAAATGGTTTAAGAAGGATTCTTATGGCGTTTACTAATTGAATCGAATTATATATTGTATTTTGCGCATTACTAATATTATTTTTTACATCTTCCCACGGCTCTTGGTCATTAAAATATTTATTTGCAAAATGTCCTAAATCTAAAATTGTATCTATTGCTTTAATAAACTGTCTTTTTTCTATGTATCCCCCACAATTTTTAAACGCGGTACTTATTTGATCTTCTACTTCTGTGTCTAGTTCTCCGGGGGGGACTGATTTATCAAATTTTGTAGATGTAAAAGTCAAAACTCTGTTTATGAAATTACCTAAATTACCAACAAGCTCTGCATTATTCGCTTCGATTAAATCTTTCCATACAAATTCTCGGTCTTGATTTTCTGGAGCATATTTTGTGCAAAAATACCTTATTAAGTCTGAGTTATAAGTATTTAGGAGGTATTTCAAAGTAATTTTGTCTTCTCCCTCTTTTGACATCTTCTTGCCTTTGTACATAAGCATTTTGTTTGCTGGGACATCATATGGAAGGTTTAGTTGTGCTTTAATAGTTTCTCCTGGTAAAAGATATTTATTAAATGTTTCTTCTTCTTCATATTTTTTACTATACGCAAGTAACTGAGATGGCCATATTACTGTATGAAAAGGTACATTTCCTCCAGCAATGAAGTAGTAGTGTTCGCAGTTACTATCCTTCCAAAACTCTTCCCACTCACTTAAATTTTCTCTTTTTTGAGCCCATTCTATTGAAGCTGAAAGATAACCGATTACTGCTTCAAACCAAACATAGATACATTTGTCTTCCCAGTTTTCCAAAGGTACAGATATACCATATTTAAGGTCTCTTGTTACGGGTCTTGGTTGTAGACCTGTTTTAAGCATACCTTTTGTAGATTGAACAACCCATTTTCGCCAATTCTTACCAGCTTTTGAAACCCAAGATTCTAAATCTTTTGCATTTTTAGGAAGGTCTAAATAATAGTGAGTGGTTTTTTTTAATAGAGGAGTTGCATCTGATAGTGTACTGTATGGATTTTTTAAATCTTCTGGTGTTAGAAATTCTCCACATTCGGGACATTCATCTCCCCGAGCATTATTTGCCTCACACTTTGGGCATGTTCCCTTTACATATCGGTCGGGTAAAAACCTTTTAACTTCAGGATCATAATATTGCATTGATTTTTCTTTAAAAAGAAATCCTTTTTCCTTGAGTGTCAGAAAAATATTTTGGACAACTTCTTTGTGGTTTTCTGTGCGAGTTGAAGTATAATTATCGTACAGAAAGTTTAGTTTTGTATAAGTTTCTAGAATTTCTTTATGGGAATTTTCAGCGAGTTGTTCAGGAGATATACCTTGTGTTTCTGCTGCAAGCTCTACAGGGGCACCGTGGCAGTCCCTCCCAGAAACCATTAAAACCTTATTGCCTTTTAAACGATGATATCTAGCAAAGATATCACAAGCCACATATTGACCAGCAAGATGTCCTATGTGAACATTTCCACTAGCATAAGGCCAGGAAACCCCAACAAATATTTTTTTATGCTCTACATTTTGTATAGCCACCTTGCAATTATACAATAGTTTTGTTTATACTGAAATATGCGAAGGAAGTTACCAACTAAGTCTGTAAATCTTTTGTCTCCGATACAACCACCACAGGATACTTTTAGTATGCTCTATGATTGGGCGTTTAGTGTGGGGAAGTTTTTGTTGATTTTTGTTCAAATAGTAGTAATAGCTGTTTTTATTACTCGGTTGTATTGGGATCAAGTGAATAATGATTTGACTAGAGAGATAAATGAGAAAGCTGCTGTATTAGCTCAAGAGGATATGCAGGAAAGAGAGGTTTTATACAGGCGCCTGCATTCTTTGTTTGATGATTTGAATACCTTAAATACTTCTAAGCCAAGAAATGCTAGGACTGTTGTGGTAGTATTAGAAAATGTTCCGAGGAATGTATATCTAGAAGATTATAGTTTTAACAATGGTAGGTTAAGTAAGGATTTCTATGCTCATGATTTCGCGGATGTGAGAGAATATGAAAGGTTTTTAAAAGGACATCCAAATCATTATGATGTGAGTTTGGAATTAGAGAGAACGGGTGATATCGATAGGGAGATAGAGTTTTCTGTTAGTTATATGATTGGAGAGAAGGAAGAAGATTAAAATGTGTTTTTTAATTTTATGGCTAGAAAAACAACGATAACGCACGACGCGCTACAAATTATAGATACGAAACAGAAGGAATTAATAGCTTTCATGATTTTTACTGTTATTGTTCTAATAGTATTGATTGCTTTTGCTATTGCTCCTATGTTGTCTACTATTGCTGAAATAAGGTCGGAATTGGACAGAAAGGAAAACCTTGTTGAGGACTTGGATACCAAGATCTCGGATTTAACAAATTTGCAAAATGAATATCAGGAATTTAAGGGAGAATTAGATGATCTAGTTCTCGTATTTCCAACCAACTGGGATTATTCTTTATTTGTTTCAAATATTGAAGAAGTATGTATAGAAAATAATTTTGAATTATTAAGTGTTGGCTTACGAGAAGCTAGTATAGATGATGATGAAGTTGAAGAACAATTAGGTGAATTGAATGAACTAAGGCCTTGGGGAGCGAATATATCTATTAGAGGCTCGGAAAATGATTTATTAGACTTGTTGCGTGATATAGAAGATTTACCAACATATTCAACAGTAGACAGTATTTCTTACAGTAGGGAGCAAGAGGATATAGATGAAGATAGTTTTGAATTTTCTATTAGTATTAGGTTATATTATGTGGAAGACGAAATTTTTTATAATCTATTTAAAACTTAACTTTTAAATGTCTCTTTTAAGGAAAATAAATACAATTTTGATAATGTTTTTGTTTGTTGTAGTCCTTTGGGTAGGGGTTTCTGTATACCTTACTTATACTGAAGTGCCAATAAAGGGTGAGTTATTAGGTTTTGAAATTGATTTTATTGCTACAAGAGTGGATGAAGATTTAGGCTTGGAAGAAGATACACGGGTTGTAATAGATTTTACCCACCCAATCGAACCTAGTTTTGAAACCGAAGGTCTTGAAAATGTGGCTGAGCGTATAGAAGAAGAGTTAATAGTGGAACCGCAGGTTTTTCATGATTTGCAAAGTGATGCGGTTCTTGAAGAAGAGGATATAGAGGAAAGTGATCTGGAGGATCACTTGGATTTTTTAGACGATGATTTTGTTGTTGACTTTTCTGATGAAGAAAGTCCAGAAGATATAGAGGATGATATTGACATCGAGCAGGATGCTTTACCTGCAGGGCTATGATTTATTCTAGGTAGTCATTTAATTGTTTATCTAAGGATTTCTCTTTTAGTTTTCTTAGTGCCTTGGCTTCTATTTGCCTAATTCGTTCTCTTGTAACTCCAAACTCTTTTCCTACTTCTTCTAAGGTTCTGTTAACTCCATCTTCTAAACCAAATCTTAGAGTTAAAACTCTTCTTTCCCTATCTTGTAACTCATCTAGAATATCTCCCATCTGTCCTTTGAGGTATTCGGCTGTAGCTTCTTCTTCGGGAGAAAGAGAAGTTGCGTCCTCTATTGTGTCTTGTAATTCATTATCTTTTTCTTCACCGATTGGTGTGGATAAAGATGATGGACTTTGTGCTATTTTGACAATTTCTGGTACTTTTTCAACACTAATTTCCATTTCATCTGCAATTTCTTGATCAGTTGGCTTTCTTCCCAAAGTTGCATTTAGAGAGGATTGGACTTTGTAATATTTGTTAATTGTCTCTATCATATGTACAGGAATTCTGATGGTTCTGGCTTGGTCAGCTATTGCTCTTGTTATAGCTTGCCTGATCCACCAAGTGGCGTAAGTAGAAAACTTAAATCCTTTTGTATAATCAAATTTTTCTACGGCCTTCATTAATCCCATATTTCCCTCTTGGACAAGGTCTAATAACTCTAAACCATTTTTTGCATATTTCTTTGCGACACTTACGACTAAACGCAAATTAGCTGTTATTAGAAGTTGTATAGCTTCTTGATCTCCCTGTTCTATACGCCGAGCTAGTATAACTTCTTCTTCTCCGGTTAATAATGGGATTTTTCCAATTTCGTGTAAATATGATCTAATCGCATCGGTTGAAATATTTGCTTGAATAGTTTTTAGAATCCTTATCTTTTTTTCTAAAGTTAGTTCTTCCTCTTTTTGTTTTGATTGATCATCTGGCTCAATAACCTCTATTCCTTTTTTCTGTAGAACTTGGAAAAGTTGATCTAGAAAAGTTAAATCATCTTCCACATAGGGGAAGTTTTCTAATAAATCCTCCTGAGAAAGAAAGCCTTGCTGCTTCCCTTTCTCTACAATTTTCTTTTGGACTGCTTTCTTAGACTCTGGTGAGAGCATAAGTTTCTTTATATGTTATAATCGACTAGGTATGATATCATAGAATACGGATTTATGAAAACATTAAAAAATAAAAAGACAGAAAAAAAACAATTCTATATAGATAACGTTGCAAAATTCTGCGATAAATGTGGGGCAGTGTATAAACTTCAAGATATAAAGATAATTCAAGAAACGGGTAATTCTGCGGTTATGCACTTTTTATGTCCAAATTGTAAGTCAGAAAATGTTGCTAACTTCCTTTCTCCAGCTGGATTGACTACAAAAATACCTATAAATTGTGATTTAAACCTACAGGAACTAAAGAGATTCACCTCTCAGGAAGTTATATCGTTAGATGATGTCTTGGAAGTTTATGTTAGCTTAGAAGATAATGAAGGGTATGTGAAAATTTAATAGGTTTTTAATCCCTCTTCCTCCCAAGCTTGTATTCCTCCTTTGAGATTATAAATGTCTCTAAAGCCGTTGTTATACAAAAATTTTACTGTTCCTGAACTTCTGTTTCCACTCTGGCAGTACAGGATGTATGTGTAGTTTCTGTCTAATTCCTCTAAAGTTTCTTTTTCTTGTATATGTTTAGAGTCTGGAATATGTGATTTTTCTCTTTCACTTTTGGTTCGAATATCAATAAGTTTTACATTTTCATCTTGAGCTTTTTTGCTGGCTTTGTCTGGTTGTATATTCTGTATAGAAAAACCCTTAATATCTCCTTCTTTTACTGTATTTTCTTCTTCATATACTATTAACAAAACAACAATTATGAGGAATGCAATTGTTAGTATTGATAAATGTAATTTGTTGTTTATTATTTTTGCCACTCTATTTGATACTGTCTTTCAACATCTAGTATTAATTCTTTCATTAGGCGTATCCCAGACTGTTGGAATTTGTCACTATCTTGTATGCTCCATGTCTCGGGATAAAATATTTCTATTCTCATTTGATCGTTTGTTGGTGTTCCTGGTTGTTTGAAAATATTTAGATTTGCGTAGATTTGGCTATTACTGGTTTGTAAAATATTTTTTGTGTTTTCTATCCTATATTGAACGCCTAGCTCCCTTGTTGATTGTGTGGGGATATTAAACCAGCCTGCGATAACTTTAAAACCTCCTTTGTGATATATATTATATTCATCATCTTCAAAACCTGAAGTCGATGTTATTTCAGCATTTTCGGGTAAATATACTCGCGTATAGTTTGTATATTCTCCTTGAGGGTATGTATCGGTAGAGGAGTTGTTTTGAATAATTAATGAATAATTGTATTTTATTTCATCCTTATCTAAAATTTCCAAAATTATATTTTCTTGTCTATTTAGATATAGATTTGATTTATTTGCTGCCCAATTCCATTCTACGGCGAATGGTAGATTTCCATATTTCGTTGGAGATACTGATCCATCCCAGTTTTGCTCATAAAAATACTTTTGAGCATCAGTTTGTTTTAGAAATATTAAGATATTCTTAGATTCCAGAGACTCAAAGATTACATCCATAATTTCTGAATATTCTTGTATATCGGAAGATAGAAGCCTGTTTAATGTCTCATTGGCTAGATTTGCTAAAAAAGTGGCCTTCTGTGACTGTCCCGGAGTAAAATCTTGATGCATATCAAAAATTCTGTTGTATATATTTTCGTGGGTTATTATCTCCTGTTCTCCTGGTATACTAATCCCTCCCCATCTTTCTAATAAACTTTGTAATGCCTTTATATCTATTGTTATAACTCCATCAACGCTAGAAGCCTTGCCTGCTTCTTGAATAAAAAATTCTGCTTGTTGTGAAGTTTCTCTAAAATCAGGTTCCCAATTAGCCAACGATAAGCTCCATTCATTAACGTCTAGAGCTTCTTGCATGTCTTCAGGGGGTTCAAAAACTTTATCTTGATTTTTTAATTCCCCATCCAAATTATATACATCATCTACTTCTAAACGTCTGATTTGACCTCCCTCAATATCTACTAAAGCGTAGCTTGATATCCATCCACCTGTACTTCTTAATTCTGCTGGGTTTTGTAAAAGTACGAGATATCTCTGCCTTTCGTCTACACCTAGAATATCTGGTAAGAAAGAGATTACCTGTCTAAAGGGTACAATCTGCTCATTTATTACTAGATTATGCTTTTGTAACTGGCTCAGGGGTTGTTGTAAAAAGTCAGGGTATACTGTTGGATCTACCTCCTTTAATATATTACTTGCCCTTTCTATTTTCTTTATTGATTCCTGAATTTTCGGAGCTTCTGAATCAATCTGGCTCAACAATTCAGTATATTCTCTAGCTGCTCCTGTTGAAGAATCTTGGAAATCTACAGCTGGTTCGAATTCCTCTAGATATGTAATTAGGGGGGAGGCATTTTCATTAAAGTCTATGAGCCCCTCAGAGCCAATTTCAAGGCTTGTAAGTAATAGAGAGGTGTTTGCTCTCATTTCGTCTTGTTGAATTACCCAAAAGAGCCATCCTAGGTTCTCAAAACTATTCGAAATACCTTTGACGTTATTATTTATGCTTTTTAATTTGGAATCGACTTCTTCTTGTTCTAGATCAGAGTAATTATTCATTAAATCTTGTGCTTGGCCATATGTTGTATAACTACCTATACTTATTGAGACGAGTGGATATATTAGGAAGTAGAAGAGGAGTACAATTAATATTATTGCAGATATTTTAATAATAATTTCGCGTGGTGTTGGCTTTTTCTTTTTCATCTCATCGTCCTGGGCCTGTTTTTTCTTTTTTGTAGATATTGGAGAAAAAAGTTTAGATATAAATTCCCCCAATGGAGTTTTTTCTGTTTTAGAGACTTCTTCTTGTGGGGTATAGTCTTCTCGCTTTTTTCGAATTTCTTCGAGCTTTCTCTTGTATTCGGATTCAGAATCTTCTTTTTTATCCCATGTTTTATTATACTCATTATATTTAGCCTTTAGCGTATCCGAGATAGATTCTTCAAAGGATATTTTTTGTCCCCATCCGTATTCTTCCGCATTTGGTGCTGGGATATATTGTGTGTATAGAAGAGGTTTCTTCTCAGTTTCTGGGACAAATTTTATTTCCACTGCATTTGGATTCAATTCTAAAAGTTTGTAGGCTATTGATAGAATTGTGTAGTCATTGTTATTGCATAGAGAAATTACTTCCCCATTAGTTTTGGGAGAAAATGTAAGTTTCAGGATTCCATATACGGCATCATTGATATTTACTAAGTAATTGATATCTAAACCTTCCCCTGGTATTTGTATAGAATTTCTGCGAACACTGTCTTCAAATAATTTGTTAATGATGGGATATCTATCTATGTCGTTTTCTTCTCCCAGGATAGTTCCTAGACGCAAAATTCGAGCATTTATTTTTGACTTGTCGTGGTATTCTGCTACTAAAGTTTCAGAATATTTTTGTAGCTCTTCTGCTGAATATGCTGAGGGTTTGGAATAGTTTGGATTTTGCATTGCGTACATGAGTTTTTCATTGAAGGTAATTGTTGTAACAAGAGAGAATTTTGCTCCGTATTTTTGGCAAACTTTTAAACAAAGGTTTAGATTATTTGATTCTTCAAGAAAATCCTTGCTTTCAAAAATTTCGTTATTTAACAGGTAATGCGATTGGATATAGAAGAGGTAATCTACTTTTCCTATTTTTTTCATTAGATCTTCTAATCCATGCGTGTCTACAAAATCTATATCTCCTATCTTTTTAATTTCCAAGAGAGTCTTTTTGCTCTTGGAATCAAAATAGTCTACTAGAATAACCCTACTACCTTGTTCTGCAAGAGTTTTTGCTAAGTTATAACTAACAATATTTGCAGCGTGAACTATTATAGATACAGGTTTATTTTTTTTAGTTTTAGTTATATTTTCTTTTGCCATATTTAATCAAAATCTACAGGTATAGGTAACATATATATATCTGTATTAAGATTATATCCTTCTCTGATTATGACAGGAAATTCGATGGGCTCATATCCCTTAGCTTGCGCTTTTATTTCATATTCGCCAGGTTCTAGAAATTGTGTATTTTCTTGTATATTTGTTTTGTTAATGTATATATCTGTATTATGTGCGTTTGACGTTATAGTCAGCTCTCCCCTATTGTCTAAATCGTTGGTGTTGGATGTGTAGTAGAGTATATGTCCAGACTTAAACCCTTCTGGTGCTATTTCTAAACTGATTATTGATTCTGTATTAGGGTACAAGTTTATGAGAAAACTCTCTTCTTCATAAAGGTCTTCGGAATCGGTATCCCTCTCAAGTCTCACTGTATATTGTCCAGGTTTTAAATCCTCTATTGATGTAGGGGTTTGCCCATAATCTTTATCATCAATTGTTATATTTAAAGTCCCTCTCTTGCTGGTAATTGTTAGTACTGTTTTGTCATACAAACCTCCTAAAAACGGGACTTTTCCGACCAAATTCTCTAAAGGATTGAAGTGTAATATAACGGATAATAATATCAAACCTAAAATTATGAGTATAATTTTGATGGTATTGCTCATGGTTTGATTATAAGTAACTCTTTCTTAATTGTCTATATTAGTATGAATATCGTGATTCTGGGCTCTTGGTATCAGAATCTTTAGGAGGTTCTGTAACTGCCTTATTTCTTTTGTTTACTATTGTGTGTAAAACAAAGATGGCTATGATGATTAACAGGACTACTAATATGAAGAGAAACAAGTTCATTGCCCCAGTTGTAGAAATAGCAATAAGTCCTACTATTAGTGTAATGCTTGTCTCTACTAATAAGACTTTTTTGGGAGTTAATCCAAGTAAAATTAGTTGATGATGTAAGTGATTTGTATCGTTAATTCTAATAAGTTCAAAAAACCCTTTTGGTTTGTATGTAAGGTATCTTTTAATTACGACAAAGAAAAAGTCTATCATAGGCAAAGTTAAGATCATAATCGAGGCAGCAAATTTTGTGTCATTTAATATAGCTATTACAGCTATTAAAAAACCTAAGGTTGTTTTTCCGGCGGAGCCTGAGAATATCTTTGCAGGTGGGAAATTGTAAAAAAGGAAACCTGTTAAACCTCCAGCAAGCATCAAACTGAGAATAATAATCATATCCGCTTCAGTACGTACAGCCAAGACGAAGAAAAGCAAAGAAATTATTATTGCATTCCCTTCCATTAAACCGTCTGAGCCATTAACAAACTTTATTGCATTTATACAAATTAAAATCCATATTAACATTACCAGGTCTCCAGGAAAGGATAGAAGCATTGTTGTATCAAAAAAGGTAAAAGAAGTTTCTAACCAATTCAGCGTAATAGTCCCATCCAGGGGTACATTTATATAGTTCATACTTAATGGAGAAAAACATATTACAAGAGCAGCAATTAATTGTCCTATGAATTGATGTATTGCTGGTAAGTTAAAGATGTCATCTAAGATTCCTACTAGCACAAGTATTAATACAGCAATCAGTATTGCCTTGATTTCGGGAGCTATCCCTATGAACATAATTAAAGTTATAATTATGGGAATTAGAAAAGCTAGACCTCCAAGCAACGGTGTTGGCTTCTCATGCATATGTCTTTCAGGGACATCATACTTATTCAGTTTAGTCACTCTTTCCTTACTTGGCTTGTCCAGAATTTTAAAACGTTGTGATATATATCCTAAAATTGGTGTTATTAGAAACGCTAGGATTAATCCTACAAAAAATATTGGGAAAAATTCTATATATATACCAAAATCTTCGGGGAAAAGGTTTTTAATAAAATCCAGTCTTGGAGAAAAAAAATCAAGAAAATTGTTAATAATTTCTATGCTTTTCATACTAAAAAACGTACACTCCAAATATTTTTACGTAAGCTACTGTAATTAAAAATATACCAATAAATAAATTTCCCAAAATCATGATGGAAAGAGATCTAAACTTTGGAAACATTCTAATAGATAAAGCAAAACTTATTATGAATAGAAATACACAAAATAAAAAGACAGTAAATAAATATTCACTATCAACGAGTCTCAATTCTAAATTTTCTGGAGTATCAAATAATGGTATTTTGCTAGGCAGTTTGTCAAGATAGTTGGTGTAATAATGATGTTGGATTAAAAGCATAGATACCGAAAGCAATGTAAATATCCACATAGCAGGATTTTTTAATAGGCTGTTTGTTCTTAGTTTAACAAAAAATAGTTTTGCTCTATACTTCTTATCTCTTAATTTGTTGGAAAAAGGTTCTTTAAAACCCAAATCCAATTGTTCTTCTTGATTATTCTCATGCTCTAGCATGTTAAATTATATCACTTTGTTTTTAATTTTTCCCAAATTTCCAAGTGCTCTTCTAGGTTTAGTTCTTCGGGTCTTGTATTTGGTATGAGCTTAGTATCTTTTATTTTAAGGTTATTTTTCAGTTTTCTGCGAGGTTGTTTAAAGGCTTGGTCTAAGTATTTTATGAAATCTTCTTCGTTCTTTATGTGCTTATACTTCTTATGCCTTTGGAAATGTATAAAACTGCTGGTCACTTTTGGCTTGGGTTTGAAATTATTTGGAGATATATCAAAGAGAATTTTTGGAGTTGCATATAATTGGGTGCAACAAGAAAGCTTAGAACTCTTATCCTTCCCCAAGTATTTTTCAGCAACTTCTTTTTGTATTATATAGAAATGGTGTTGAATTTCTTGACTTTGAATAAGTGTGTGTATGATTTTTTTTGCTTGATTGTAGGGTAGTGATCCAAAACTAATATTCTTTTTTCCTTTTGGTAGAAGACTATGTATATCTAATTCTAAAATATCTCGCTGAATGACTTTGGCTTTAGGATAATTCTTTTCTAAGTTTTCTGCAAGAACTCTGTCCTTTTCTATGCAAATTGGGTTAATGTTTTTCTTGTAGAATAATTCGGTGAAAATTCCTGTACCCCCTCCGATTTCCAGTATTGTATCTGGATTATATTCTAAAACCTCTTTTACAATCTTTTCTGCTAAATTTGTATTTGTAAAAAAGTTTTGTCCTAAAGCTCTACTATGTTTTATGTTCTTAAATCCCATATGCCCTTAGCTTTTTTAAAACTCTTATTACATTCTTGGCACTTAGCACTATTTTTTTCTAAATCCAAATTACTTTTACAGATTGGGCAACACAAAATATCTTCAAATTTCTCATTTTTCTTTTTTATATATCCTTTGTCATTATTTTGTACACTTTTAATTATTATACTGGGAGCTAAATTTGCCCAAGAGAGCGTTTTTTGTAAAACCTTTTCTATTTTAAGCATAATTGGAATTGAGAATAATTTTTTGCATAAATTCATTCTTAAAAATGAACAGTTGGTTTTTTGCTTAATTTGGAAATTAAGATCATTTAGCTGTTCTCTTATATGTTTGGGATGATAGTTTAAAAAAACAGTTGTTTCCTCATTCTTTGTTCCTTCGAAATTGTTTTGGTTTGGTTGTTGGTATGGTTTGGTTGAAAAATTATGGAATTGGAAGGTTATAATCCATTTTAAAATAGCTTTGATATGCATTTTGTTCGCATATTCGAGGATGAAGTGTGAATTTCTTTTGCTAATTCGTTCAATTTCTTTTAAGGCTTTCGTTTGATCTTCCAAATGATGTAGTACTCTAATCATCATTGTTGTGTCTATTGTATTTTTTTTGAAAGGGAGATTATATGCATCTGCGGCAATTAGTATTGTGTTGGGATATTTATTCAGAATATCTTTTTTCTTTCTTTGTAATGTTTTTAGAGAATAATCTAGTATTATTGGGTAAGTAAATTTATCATAGTATATATCTAAGTGTCTGCCGAATGAGCCTCCTATGTCGATAAAAAATCTGCCTTTTATGTGTTTATAATAATTCTCTAATACTATTTTCTCTGCTTTATCTTCGTATTTTCTATTTTCCCAGTATTTTTCGTAATTGTATTCAAATTTATCATAATCAGATATGTGCGCCATAGGAATATGTTTACATTTTAGTTTGTTCTAATAGTTTTTTTAATCTTACTATCTCTCCTTCTATCTTATCTATTCTGTCATCTTCCCCTTTTTCTATAGCTATTTTTTCTTTTATTTTTAATTTGTGAATCATTTTCTCAATGTTCTGTTTTTTAATTATAGAGAAAGTATTTAAGATATATTTTTCCTTTTTAGGTGAAGGTATATTTAATCCCGTTGCTTCAACTATTGCTTTTTTAAGATCTATTTTGTGAGAGAATTCTTCGAGTAGTTTTTCTTCTGTCCAATCTTTGTTCGTTTGTATATATTCTAATACCTCTTTTATATCTTCATCAAAGAGGTATTTTAAATCTAGTTGCTGAATTACTGTATTGTCTTTGAAGTAGATAATAAGGGTAAGTAGAAAAAATTCATTTTCTAGCTTTTCTGATTTATACTGAGGTTGTTCTGTTTGTGAGTTTGTTTTGCTATCTTGGAGAGAAAAAAGATGTCTTTCGATGGTAGTTAGTTCTTCAGCTTTCTTGAGAAAGAATTCTTGAGATGGTTTGTCTGGTACATGTGCAAGTAAGTATGATGTGTATTCAATTATTTCTTTGTAATCTTTGTGTTTACTAATGTCTTTTTCTTCAATTTTTTTGATAAGTAGGTGGGAAAAAAGGTCTTGTTTTCTTTCTATTATATCTTGAATCTTGTTTTTATCTTTCTTAACCAATTCATCTATGTCTTTGTATGGTGCAGGGGTATTGGTATATATGTTAAGGTTTAGAGGCATGCCGAGTAAAAAGTATCTCTCCAATGCTTTTTCTCCTGCCTCGTCGCTATCGAGTATAAGGAGGATGTTTTTTGTGTATCTAGCAACCAATTTTAACTGTTCTTCAGTTACTGCTGTACCAAGTGGGGCAATTACATTTTTTAAACCTTCCTGATGAGCAGAAATAACGTCTGTTGTACCTTCACACACTATGCATAAGTCTTGTTCTCTCATATGCATTTTGCCTTGATCTATACCATACATTAATTGGCTTTTTTTAAATATTGGCGTTTCTGCTGTGTGTAGATATTTTGGTCCATAATCATTGTCTGGTAGGCTTCTTCCTGTAAATCCCACAACTGTCCCTCTATGGTCTTTTATTGGGAATATTATGCGGTTGAAATATCTTTCGTAGATATTTTCTTGTTTTTGAGTGAATAGGCTAGAGGTTAATAATTCTTTTTTTGTATATTTGTTTTTTGATTTTAAAAATTCTTGTAACTTTCTCCCCCCCGGTGCATATCCTAGGCGAAAGTCTTTTATAGTTTGGTTGTCAAACTTCCTTTCTTCTTTTAGATATTTTTTTGCTTTAGTACTATTTTCTAATTCCATTTGAAAGAATTGGGTTGCTAGCTCATTTATCTCTTCTAGCTTAGCATATATACTGTTTTTATCTTTGGGTTTTTTGCTTAGTTCTACTCCTGCTTCTTTTGCCAGTTTTTCTAGGGCATCTATAAATTCTAGGTGTTCTACCTTCTCTAGGAATTTTATAACATCGCCACTTTCTCCACATCCAAAACATTTATACAACTGCACAGATGGAGTAACCGTGAAAGAGGGAGTTTTTTCTGCATGAAAGGGGCATAATCCTACATAATTTTTCCCTGTTTTTTTAAGCGTAACATATCTCTCTACAACAGATTCTATATCAATTCTGCTTTTTACTTCCTCTATCTGGGTTCTATCATCGTTCATTGTGAAGATTATAATCTTTTTAAGTCTCGAGGTCTAATCGCATAGTAGTTCATAATCTTTAATTTCACAGGAAATTGTATTTTCATCTCTTTTAAAAGGGATGCTTTCGTCTTCAGTTTTAATACTTATATTTTGGGGTAAGCTTGAGGATATAGTGACATTTTTTTCTGGAGTGAGAGTCTCTTTATATCCTATGTCTAATATTTCAGATTTGATCAATTGATCGTCTTTTATAATTTCTGTCCATGTGGGACTATTTTCGACTTCAATAGTTATTTCAATTTCTTCTTTCTCTTCCTCTTCCTCTTCCTCTTCTTTCTTTTCCTCAGTTTCTCCTTTTTCCCGATTTATGGTAATAATTTCTACTGTTTCTTGAGTTGGGTTTCGCGTGCTTATTGCTTTTATCGTTATTACATTTGTGTCGGATTTTAATTCTATATCTTTTTTGAATGTATAATCTTCTTCAATAGATACGGATTCGTTGTTAATTTTTACAATAGTATTGTTTTCTGTTTTACCTTTAACGGTAATATTGTCTTCTTGTACAGTTTCTTTATTTTGAGGTTCAAAAATTTCTAGTTGGGGAGGATTTTGATAGTTTTGATATTGTACGTAGAAATAGGCGAGAAAGATTGTTACAAGGAGAATTGGTATTAGGATTATGAGATATTGAACAACATTTCTTTCCTCAGATCTTCTTGATATGTCTTCAAGGTTTTTTTCTCCCTTTTTGATATTTTTATTAGTAGAATCTTTTTTACAACTTGTAGTTCTTCTATACAGGGCTATAATTTTCTGCGGGTCTAGACCTAGATAATGAGCGTAGATTTTTATAAAGCCTGTAGTGTGAGTGTCAGAGTCAAACCCGTCGTAGATGTCTTCCTCAAGCGCTTTTATCTTCTCAGGGGAGATGTTCGTTTCACGGGAAATTTGAAGAATGGATTTTCCCAAGGCATTTCTAGCCCTCCTTAAAGCAGCTCCTGCGGTAATCATCCTGCCCTTTTGAGGTTTACTATAAGATACTTTTTCTCTGCTATTCTTGTTTCTCTTCGCTTTCATGAGTATCCTCCTCTTTGAGTAATGTTTCGGTATTGGATATTAAAACTCTTCGAGGGGCACTACCCTCAGGTGGTCCTAGAGCTTGGGCTTTTTCTAAATCATCAATTAGGCTTGCAGCCCTATTATATCCAATTCTTAGTTTTCTTTGTAATAGAGAGGCAGAACCCTTTTGTGAATTAACCACAACATTTAATGCATCCTTGAAAAGAGGGTCTTTGGAATAAGAAGTGTCTGAACCAGGAGAATTATTGTCATCGCCGTTGTTTTGTGGTTGTGTAATATCTTCAAGGTATTCTATGTCATCTCCTATTTGCTCCTTTATAAAGTTAATAACACTCTCTATGTCTTTTGTCTCAGTAAATGCTCCTTGTATTCGTATTGGTCGAGGACTTACAGCTGATTTAAAAAGCATATCTCCTTTACCTAAAAGAGTTTCTGCTCCCATCTGATCTATTACCACTCTAGAATCGACTCCAGTTGTTACATTAAAAGCCATTCTTCCTGGTACGTTAGCCTTAATTAAGCCGGTAACAACATTGACTGAAGGTCTTTGAGTTGCGAGAATAAGGGGGATACCTACGGCTCTGGACATTTGTGCAAGCCTAACTATTTTCGATTCTACATCTATTCCTGAATTTAGCATCAAATCTGCCATCTCATCTATGACGATGACGATGTATGGCATAGATTCTTTGCCCTCTTTTTCATGATATTCTGTAATCTTTTTAACTTTTGCTTGTTTTAACATTCTGTATCTTCTGCTCATTTCTTGGGTAGCCCACTTTAATGCATTACTTACAAGTTCCATGTCTACAATTACGGGTGTGTAAAGATGTGGAATTCCACCGTATAGTGACATTTCTACCATTTTAGGATCGACTAGTATGAGTTTGAGTTCATCTGGAGATTTAGTCATTAAAAGTCCTAAGAGTATCGAGTTTATACCCACAGATTTTCCGGTTCCCGTAGCTCCCGCGACTAATAGATGAGGTAAATCTACCATATCTCTAATCTCTGTCTTTCCAGAGATATCTTTTCCTAGAATTAAAGGTAGTTCATATTTTCTTTCTGAATTTAACAGCTCAGTAATCATCTCCTTTGCATAGACAAAGTTAGGGGTTGGATTGGGAATTTCAACGCCAATTAAAGACGTCCCTGGAATTGGGGCTTCTACTCTAACAGCAGAAGCAGGTGCGGCCAAAGCTAAAGCTAGGTCGTTTGTTAATGTTTTAACTTTAGCTACCTTTGTTCCCACGGTTATACTGAGAGCATATTGTACAACGGTAGGTCCTATCGAGATGTTGGTTACCTTTGAATTAACATTGAAACTTTCTAAAGTTTTTTCGATTATTGCGGCGTTTCTTTCATGAATTTTTTTATCTTGCTTTTGTTTCACTGGATTTTGTAAAAGATGTGCTGGAGGGAATTTCCAGTTTTCAAAACTCGGGCTATCTGGTGTTTCTTTCTCCTCTTTCTCAGGTACTGGTGTGGATTCATCAATATATTCTGGGGTTTTTGTTTTTTCCTCATGTCCATTTTCGTTTTCAGGTTGGATTTGTTGGATATCTTGTTCATCCTTTTTTTCCTCTTCTTCTGTTTCTTCTTCATATCCCTCTATAGTTAGTTCAGAATCTTTTTCGTCTTTCTCGGAGTCCTCAATCTCTCTATTTGCAAAAAATTCTGATATACCATTAGTAATCTGTTCTAACTTTATTCCTGTACATAAAGAAATACCGACAATGTATAGTATGATAAGGAATATGAACTCTATGGGTAAACTTAGTGTTTCAGAAAGTATTTCATGTAATCGAATTCCTAAGACTCCCCCAGCCATTTCTTCTCTAGAATATTCCCAAGTTTGAGGTTCAAGAACCCAAAAAGAAAAGAATACATTAGAATTCAGTGCGAGTATTAATAATCCTGTTAAAATTTGGTTGGAGGTAAATTCTGGTTTCCAAATTAGCCTTACAGACAAAAAAATCAGAAAAATTCCCCATAGAGAAGATGCAAAGCCTAAATACTTGGTGATATAGTCGAGTAAGATAGCTTCAAGAAAGGGTGCTACAAGACAGGCAGCCCCAACTAGCATCAAAATAAATCCGAACATTATTTTAGTTTCGTTTCTCTTTATAGTGATTTCCTTTTTTTTCTTCTTTCTTCCTCTTTTTGCCACTTCAACACCTTTCTGTTTGAAAAATAAGGTTTTAGGTATTTACATTTCTTCAGATTATAATATAATATATCATATAGTTCTGAGATTCTACCAGGGCTTGATTAAAACTTCATTACTTTGTGTAAAGAAGTTGTTGACATTGTATATGAAAAATGATAATATCGCCGAGATTTTTGTCTAACACAGTTGATTTTGTGGTACCCTTGGGGTACTTGGCTTTTTTCGTTTTGTTAAATCAAATCGAATGTTTTCTGAAATCAAACCGAATATTTTGTTAAATAAGTAATTATTTAGGCCTATGGCAGTCACAAAACCTCAAAGAAACAGGGCCGGTAGAATTAGTTTGGGTCCTGCTAGGGATGAAATTAAATTTCCTAATCTTATAGAAGCTCAACAAGAATCGTTTGATTGGTTCTTGAAAAATGGATTTCAAAAACTCTTTGCAGAGATTAGCCCTGTAAAAGATACAATGGAGAGAATGTGGACTCTGCACTTTAAAGAGTTCCGTTATGGGGAGCCTCATAGAACCGTTGAAGAAGCGACTATGAAAGGTCTTTCTTACGAAGCTCCTTTGTATACAACTATTCAACTATTGAATAATAAAACGGGGGAAATTAAACAACAAGAAGTGTTTGTTGCTGATGTGCCGATGATGACCTCGGGTGGTTCCTTTGTTATTAATGGTGTTAGAAGAGTTGTTGTTCACCAAATAGTAAGAGCTGAAGGTGTTTTATTTGAAAAAACCGAATCTACGCCAGTACGAGATATCTATGCCGCTAGATTAATGCCTGAAACAGGGCAATGGTGTATGTTTGAAGTTAGTAAACACGATGTTATATCAACTCGCTTAGTTCCTAAGAGGCCTAAGGTATTGTTAACCGAGTTACTGCGAGTCTTTGGATATGAAACTGATGATGAAATCAGAAATTTATTTAAAGATGTAGATACTGACGAAGAGCACAAGTATATAGAGGCCACCTTGGCGAGAGATTTTACTCGTAATAAAGAAGAAGCCATAAATACTGTTTATAACAAATTGAGACCCGATGAGACGGTGACTTTAGAGAGCGCTGAAAAATTTATTAAAAGTATGTTTTTCAATGATAGGAAATTTAATCTTGGACGAGTAGGTAGATACCAATTAAATCGAAAACTTGGGACAAATTATGATCTTGATAGTGATGAATGTCGATTATATGTTGACGACGTTATTCTTGTAATTAGAAAATTGATACGTATAAATAATGATGAAGAAGAACCAGATGATATAGATCATTTATCTAACAGGAGAATCAGAAGTGTGGGAGAGGTTTTTGTTGACCAGATGAGAATGAGTGTTAGAAGGTTAGAAAAAAATATTAGGGATAAAATGAGCATGTTTGGTGAGGATGCAAAATTAACTCCCTCTATGCTTGTTGGAACAAAGCCTATTGCGGGAGCTATTCAGACCTTTTTTGGTAGTAATCAACTTTCTGCTTTTATGGATCAGCATAATATAATGGCTGAACTTGAAAACAAGAGGAAAGTTACTGCTGCGGGTCCAGGAGGGCTTGTGAAGGAGAGAGCCACTTTTTCAGTCAGGGAAGTACATCAATCGCAATATTCCAGATTTGATCCGGTTACAACTCCCGAGGGGCAACCTATAGGTGTGGTTAATCAACTTGCAATTTTTGCAAGGATAAATGAATTTGGATTTATAGAAGCACCGTATAAAAAAGTGTATCAAACGGTTCAAAATAAACCTAAGCTTTCGGCAAATAGAATAGCTTTGGAAGATATCAAGGATGGGAAAAAAGTTGTAGTTAAAGCTGGAGAATTAATATCAAGTGAGAAGGCTGAGAAACTCGCCAAAATTAAAGATTTAAAAGAGATAAATGTACGTTCATATGTTACCAATGAAGTAGAGTATCTTGATGCTAGAGATGAGGACGAGGTAGGGATTAGGGTTTCTACAGTAGAGCAAGACGAGTTTGGGAATATTTTGGAGGAACTCGCTCCTATGAAGTACAAAGGAAGTTTTGTAGCTCAAGACGTACAAAATATTCACTATGTTGATGTTTCACCTGCTCAACAGTCAGGTGTAGGGATGGGATGTATTCCCTTTGTTGAACATAACGAATCGGCAAGAGCTTTGATGGGATCTAATATGCAAAGGCAAGCTGTTCCTTTAGTTAAACAAGAAGCTCCGGCTATTGGAACAAACTTTGAAGCTCTCATAGCTGAGCAATCAAATTGGGCCGTCTTTGCTGAAGATGATGGAGTAGTCGAATATGTTGACGGGAAAGTATTAAGTGTCAAGTACAAGGATTTAGGACGTAAAGATTATGAAATTTTGAAATATTTTAGATCTAATGAAGACTCATCTTTTTCACAAAAACCTAAGGTTTTGAGGGGTGATAAATTTAAAAAGGGCGATCTTCTGGTCGATGGACCTTCTATGGAAAACGGTGAATTATCGTTGGGTAGAAATTTGAAAGCTGCTTTAATGTTTTATGAGGGATATAATTTCGAAGATGCTGTTGTAATATCTGATCGTGTTGTTAAAGATGATCTTTTAACATCTGTTCACATTACTCAGCATACAATAGAAGTTCGTGATACGGAATTAGGTCCAGAAATGGTAACTGCTGATATACCAAATGTTAATGATCGTATTTTAAGTAAATTAGATGAACAGGGAATAGTTCGTGTTGGTTCAAAGGTGGAACCAGGCGATATCTTGGTTGGTGTAGTAGCTCCTAGAGGAGAAAAGGAACTTACTGCTGAAGAAAAATTATTGAGAGCTATTTTTGGTGAAGCAGCGAGTGAAATAAGGGATAATTCCCTCAGAGTACCTCACGGGACATCAGGCATAGTTATAAATACCCAACTTCTATCAACCGAAAATGATGATCAGTTAGGTCCGTCTGTTTTACATCAAGTAAAGGTTTGGATTGCAGAAACAAAGAAAATAGATTATGGAGATAAAATAGCAGGTAGACATGGTGATAAGAATACTGTTGCATCAATTCGCCCAGTTGAAGATATGCCTTTCACAGAAGACGGAGAACCTGTTGATATAGTTTTGACTCCAACATTTGTTAAAAGGATGAATATGGGACAGGCTTGGGAGGTTCATTATGGTAGATATGCTTCATTATTGAATAAAAACTTGGCAATACCTGTTTTTGAAAAGCGTTCGGATGAATGGTTGGAACAAGAATTGAAAAAGTTAGGATTTTCAATGGATCACAAAGTCAATTTATATGATGGAAGAACCGGAGAAAAATTTCCAAGAAAAGTTACTGTTGGGCTGAAGTATACTCTAAAGTTGCATCATGTTGCTTCGGGTAAAGCACATGCGAGGTCAACAGGACCATATACTTTGGTGACGCAGCAACCTATTGGAGGAAGAGCTAAGCTAGGTGGCCAAAGATTTGGTGAGATGGAGGTATGGGCATTAGAAGCACATGGTGCTCCATATGCTTTAAAGGAAATGTTAACCATTAAATCAGATGATGTTTCTGGTAGGGCGGATGCTTACAAATCCATTATTAATGGAGAAAAGATAGAGATTAAGAATGTTCCGGAATCGTTCAAAGTTCTGGTACGTGAATTAAATTCTCTATGTCTAAATGTAGAATTAATTTCTCATCCCAAGAAGGAAGTAGAATATGAAGAAGAAAATGCAGAATAATAAAGAGAATTATTTTGATTTTGATGCTTTTAAGCTGACATTGGCTTCGCCTGAGCAAATTTTGAGTTGGTCTCATGGTGAATTAACTAAATCAGAGACAATAAATTACAGAACCTACAAACCAGAACCAGATGGGTTGTTTTGTGAGAAGATTTTTGGACCTACAAAGAACTATGAATGCTATTGTGGGAAATATAAAAAGATTAGGTATAAAGGGATAGTGTGCGATAAATGTGGTGTTGAAGTAACTAAAATGGATGTAAGAAGAGAGAGGTTAGGTCATGTTAATCTTGTTGTCCCTATTTCTCACGTTTGGTATGCGTACGGAGTACCAAACAAGATGTCTATTGTTTTAGATATGCCTCATAAAAAAATATTATCTGTACTTTATCATACCAGATACATGGTCGTGGACGTTGAAGATGAGAAAAGACAGGAGATGTTGGATAGAGTAAAAAGTCTTCGTAGTAAGGAAAAAGAAACTTTGCAGAAGGAATTGGATGCAGAACTGGATGCAATTAAAAAGGATTATGCCGAGAAAAAGAAGAATCTAAAAAAGACAGAAAAGAAAGAAAAAGCTTTAAAATTTAAACAGAGTCAGTTAGAACATGAAGAAAAACAAGCTTTAGCTGTAGTAAGGAGGGATTTTGCTGAGTTGGAGGAAGAATTAGATGAAGCATTTGCTAGGTTAGAAAATTTAATAGAACAAATTGAGATTGGAACTGCTTTAACAGAGGATGATTATGTGGATATGTCGGAGCGAGAGCTAATATTTTTTGATGCACAAATGGGTGCTGAGGCAATAAAAAAACTACTTTCCATGATTGATTTGGATAAAGAAATTGAGATGCTCAAAGGTGATTTGAAATCACAGAAGGGTGCTAAAAAAGCTAAGATTATCAAAAGGTTACAGCTTTTAGAGGGATTTAAGAAGAATGATCTGGATCCAACTTGGATGGTTATGTCTGTACTACCTGTCTTACCTCCACAACTTCGTCCTATTGTACCAATTTCTGGTGGTAAGTTTGCTACTCACGATTTGAATGACTTATACAGAAGGATTATTAATAGAAATAATAGATTGAAAAGACTTATAAATATCGGAGCACCTGATGTAATTCTTCGTAATGAAAAGAGAATGTTACAGGAATCTGTTGATGCTCTAATAGATAATCAGCATCGTCCTAGCAAGCCAATGCTTAATAATAGGAGAATTCCATATAAATCTATAACAGATGAATTAAGAGGGAAAAAGGGAATATTCAGAAAGAATCTGTTGGGTAAAAGAGTTGATTATTCTGGTAGAGCAGTAATAATTGGTGATGCTACGCTTACGATAAACGAATGTGGGATTCCTAAGTCTATGGCTTTAGAGATGTACAAACCTTTTGTTATTCATGAAATACTTAAAGCCGAATTGGCGGTGAATATTAGAGTTGCGAAGGAAATGATAGAAGAACGTGAAGATATAGTTTGGGATTTGCTGCAAGATGTGGTCAAAGATAGACCTCTTCTTCTTAATAGAGCGCCTACTCTTCACAAATATAGTATACAAGCTTTTTATCCTAGGTTGGTTGAAGGACATGCTATCTGTTTACATCCTCTTGTTTGTAAAGCATATAATGCAGACTTTGATGGTGATGCAATGTCTGTTCACTTGTTATTAGTGGATGAGGCTGTGCAAGAAGGAATAGACAACATGCTTGCTTCAAAAAATATGATAAAGATTGCTGATGGGAAAGTGGTCGCAAATCCGAATAAAGATATGCTTTTAGGATATTTTTTAATGACCAAGCTGGAGGAAGTTGAGAACCCGAAATATTTCAATTCTTTTGAAGATGTTGCAAAAGCATATTACAGTAGGGTGATATCAATTGATGAGAAAATTATAACTAGGGATAGAGATGGTAAAAAATTAGAGACTTCTGCAGGTAGAGTTATCTTGAACAGTGTATTGCCTGAAGATTATCCATTTGTTAACACAAGAGTAGGAGGAGGTGAGATAAAGAAAATCGTAGAGGATATTAAAAATAAATATTCTTTAGAGGTTTTACCAAATCTTTTGGATAATCTTAAAAAGATAGGGTTTAAGTTTGCTACAGATTTGGCTTTTTCTTTTGCAATGGAGGATTGTAATATTGAAATGGACCTTTATAACAGAATTGCGAAAGCTGAAGAAAAAGATAAGGAATTGGATGAGAATTATCTAGAAGGATTAATAACTCAAAAAGAAAAATTAAATATCTCTAATAATATGTGGTCCAATTTTACAGACGAGTTATCAGATGAAGTTTGGAGTACACTTCCTGAAGATAATTCTGTTTACGAAATGGTTGAATCTGATGCTAATGGAGCTCCAATCCAAGCTAGGCAAATTATGACAATTAAGGGTATGGTTAAAGATTCTATGGGGGAGTGGGTACCTTTACCTATAAAAGGAAATTTTAGAGATGGATTAGATGCGTTTGAATATTTTGTAGCGGCTAGTGGTGGTAGAAAAGGCCTGTCTGATACTGCTTTGAGGACTTCTGACTCCGGATATTTAACAAGAAAGCTTGTAGATGTATCTCATGACGTTATTGTTAGAATGGATGACTGTGGTTATGAAGGGGAAGGTATTTCAATTGAGAGGGATGCTGAAAGAAGGCTCTCTTTCTTTGAACGTGTATATGGTAGATATCTAATTAAGAAAGTAGTTGACGAAAAAGGTAAAACTGTTGTTGAAGGTGAACAATATATAACTACTGAGATTGCTGAAAAAATAGATGGTGCTAAAGTAAATGAAGTATATGTTAGATCTCCAATGATTTGTAGGTCTCCTCTAGGAGTTTGCAAAAAGTGTTATGGATACAATGCGGAAACTGGTAACAGTATAGAAATGGGGAAAGCTGTGGGAGTAATTGCTGCTCAGTCAATTGGTGAGCCTAGTACACAGCTAACAATGCAAACTTTTCATAAAGGAGGAGGTGCTAAGACTGACATAACTCAAGGTTTGCCTAGGTTGGAGGAACTATTTGAAGCCAGAAGTCCTAAAATGGAAGCTTCAGTATCTTCGATAGACGGTAAAGTGAGTGTTGAAGTTGCGGAAGATGACTCGAAAAAGTTGAATATCAAGGGGACAAAGAATGTAGCCCATAGATTTGTTATTAGAGAAGCGAAGAAGGTTAGTGTAAATGATGGAGACAAAGTGAAAGATAATCAGGTATTATTTATAGATTCTGAAGAAAAGGAAAAACAAGCACCATTTAGTGGAGTTGTAAAAATAGATCATGGCGTAATGACTTTGGAGGGTGTTATTAACGCAGAGGAGGAAATAAAAGTGCTTCCGATTTTTGATTTACTTGTTAATGATGGAGATGAGGTGAAAGCTGGACAGCAGTTAACGGAAGGTGCTATCGATCCTAAAAAACTGGCTGAAGTTGTTGATATAGAAACAGCACAGAGATATATAGTTGATGAAATTCAGAGAGTTTTTGTTGATCAGGGAATTTCATTGATTGATGTACATATTGAAGTTATTGCTAGACAGATGGCTAGGCTAGGTAATGTTTTGGATTCGGGTGATTCGCAGTACTTGATTGGAGACACAGTTAATCGTTTTAAATCAGTATATGTAAATGAAAAATTAAGGCAGGAGGACAAAAATATTTCATTGATAGTTCCTAAGCTTTTTGGAATAAAGACTTCTGCTCTAAAAACTGAAAGCCTATTATCTGCAATGTCTTTCCAAGAGCAGGTAAGAGTTTTAACTAGTGCTTCAATATTAGGTAAAGTAGATTATTTGCGCGGTATGAAAGAAAATGTTATGATTGGGCGTGAAATTCCAACTGGTGAGAAAGCTAGAATAGAGAATGTTTATGAATTAGATGAAATTTTAGAAGCTTAGCTATTATGCCTACAATAAATCAATTGCTGAGAAAACCTAGAAAACCGAAGCAAAAAAAGGACAAATTTGTTGCCCTTGGCACTAATTATAATCCTCTTAAAAATAAATATACGAGAGCAAATAATCCTTTAAAGAAGGGAGTTTGTCTACAAGTTCGTACTATGACTCCTAAAAAACCTAATTCAGCGTTAAGAAAAGTTGCTAGGGTGCGATTGTCTAATGGTATGGAGACAACCGCGTATATACCTGGAGAAAATCATAATTTACAGGAGCACTCTGTTGTCCTTTTAAAAGCTGGGCGTAAAAGGGATTTACCCGGAGTAAAATATACCGTAGTTAGGGGGAAGTATGATGCTGCAGGCGTTGAAGGACGTAGAAAAGCCAGATCGAAATATGGGGTTAAAAAACCAGACAAAAAATAATTTAAAGAGGTAGTTTTTTATGCGAAGTAGACAAGCAAAGGTTAAGAAAGTATCAAAGGATAGAAAGTATAATAGTGAATTATTTACTAAGTTCATAAATAATATAATGCTTGACGGGAAGAAGAATCTTGCTGAAAAAATATTCTACAATGTTGTGGAAGAAGCAGCAAATGAATTAAAAGTTGAGCCTGTTGAGTTTGTAAACAAAGCAGTTGATAATGTTAGACCTGCGTTAGAACTTAAAAGTAGAAGGGTTGGGGGGTCTACATATCAAGTTCCGGTTCCTGTATCTCCTACTAGACAAGAAACTCTTGTTATCAGGTGGTTTTTAGATGTATCTCGTAAGAAAAAAGGAGATTCTTTTGCAAATATATTAAAAAAAGAAATGCTTGCGGCGCATAAAGGTGAAGGAGATGTTGTTAAAAAGAAGCAGGATATAGAAAAGATGGCTGAAGCTAACAAAGCTTTTGCTCATTTTAGATGGTAACTATTTTGTACTTTCCACTCTTGTCCAAGTATCTGCAAAATTCTTTTTGAAGATTTTTCGATCTAATACAATTTTAACCCAGGTTAAGAACCTTATTGGGAAAAGTAATAAAGACCACCAGTATTCTCTAGGCCTTGATGCATATTTAAAAGGAAACCAGAAATATTTCAATTCGTCACCAAATGTTCTAGTCTTATTTTGCTTGTCTACAATTCCATATTTTTCTAATTGAATATGCCCACCTAATGATCTGGCTTTTTGCTTATAATAGTCTTCCAAAGTTTCAGGGAATTTAACGTATGCTTTTGCTTTCGGTGCGTAAGCGATTTTCCAACCTTTGTTAAATATTTGATATGAAATATATGCATCATCTGATAGAACATCTCTTGGAAGGGTTAATTTGATTTTTCTAATAGCCATTATATATCCGCTCATAGGAAAAAATTCTCCTTTCTTAAGAGTTTTTTCCCTTTTATGATGCGCAGCAGTTGATAGAAGATTCCCATAGTATTCCATCTTGTTACTTTTTTTGTCGCGGGATATTGGGCGTCCTGTTACTCCACCTACATTATCTACTTTAAAGGGTTTTATTAATTCTCTTACTGCATTTTTCCCAAAATAGACGTCACCGTCCGTGAGTACTAATATATCCCCTTTAGCTTTTTCAAAAGCTATATTCAAAGCGTGTGGTTTTCCCTCTCCAGGGTCTTCAAACTGAACAAAGTGTGTTGAAATTTTCAACTCTTTTGCTTTTTTTAAACCTGCATTTAAAGTCTCTATGTCGGGGGAAACCTGTATTATTTCGTAACTCTCTGTTAGCCCCGAGTAGGAGCTTTTACCTATAGACTCTATTGCTTTTCCAATAGTGTCAGGTTCTTTATAAGAGGTTATTATAAAGGACAGCATAATTTTTTGCCTGGTTTCACTAAACTATTATTCATCTTTTTCTTCTTGATGACTATCACCCTCTTCAGAGGTATCTGCATCTTCTTCTCCTTCACCTTCTTCTATACCTTCACCTTCCTCCTCTTCCTCTAGTGGTTCTTCAGGTTCTTCACGTTGCATCTCCGTGATTGTTGCAACAGTATAATTTTCCTCCTCTTCTGGATTGGTAAGCTTCAGTTTCTCTGGAATCTCTATATCTTTTCCCAATAGAAAATCCCCTACATTCTCTAATGAAGAAACATCAACTTCTATCTGGGGGACTAGATCTTTAGATTTACATTTGACAATTAGAGAACTAGTGGGTTGGATAAGTACACCTAAGTTGTTTTTAACAGCTGGGGCTATTCCAGTAAGTTCTAAAGGTATTTCAAATGTAGTCTCTACATTTTCATCAACTTCAAAAAAGGAGATGTGTCTCAAAGTATCCCTTCGTGGGTCAGTGTCTACTTCTTTTACTAATACTTTGATACTTTGACCTGCATAATTAGCCAATATCATAGTAGAAGAAGTTATGCCTTGTAATATCTTCTCAGCGGTTCCCCTATCTATTTGGCACATTTTTGATTCAGCTTTTGAGTTATATATAACTCCGGGTATTTTGTTTTCGTATAAAAGTTTTTTACAATTCTTGCCTTGTAACTCTCTCTTTTCTAAATCTATTTTATCCATAAACCGATAGCGGTAAGTAAATTATATAGTAAGGATAGTGGATTATATCTTAAAAACTTTTTTTTTTCCATATCTACCTTATAATATTATATTACCCTTGACTATTTTTAAACTCTTTAGTAAACTTTTAGCACTTAAGCTTAGTAATTGCTAGAATGGAGTTGAATGAAAGACAAAAAAAGATCCTTATGGCGGTAATTACTGAGTTTATGGAAACGGCTGAAGAAGTAGGTTCTTCCTACTTGGTTGAGAAGTATGGTTTTGACTTTAGTCCTGCTACTGTGCGTAGTGAAATGGCTAAAATGATGGAGAAAGGACTATTGAAGCAAAGTCATACCTCAGCGGGTAGAGTTCCTAGTGATCAAGCCATTCGTATGTATGCACTAGAACAATTTGATAAAGGAATAGTTGAAGCTGTCGATTTAGTTCAGATTCGGCAAGGGCTCTTTAAAGTAAGATTTTATCCGGAACAACTAATTAGAGTTGCACTTGATTTATTGGTTGAATATTCTTCATGTGCTAGTTTTGTATTGATGGAAGATACTACTAGATATTACGGAGTTTCATCTTTGATGAAGTATAGGGAATTAAGGGATGTTGCAGTTGTTGAGAGGATATTGGATATTTTAGAAGATGAGAATATTCTTAAACGAGTGTTTTCTAAATATGATGGGAACAACATCTCATTTATAATAGGTTCGGAATTTGGTATTAAAGATATGGAACACTGTGCAATTGTTTTTACGAAAGTACCCTTCTGGGGTAAACAATATGGGCATATGGGAGTAATCGGTTCGAGGAGGATGAATTATTCTCGGGGGGCAAATCTATTAAATGTTATCAGAGATTCTTTGGGAGAATCTTTGAAGGGTTGGCAATAGTATATCCTTTATCTGTTTAGCTAATTTATTTAAATGTTTTTATGGCAAAAACTAATAGCAGGGGAAAACAAAAAAGTAAAAAATCAAAGGACAATACTCAGCAAAATACTGTAGATTTTGAACAAGAAATTCAGGATTTAACAGCTACAGTGGAGAAGTTGGAAGCTGAGAAGGATGGGATGGAAACAAAAATGAAAAAAGCTCTTGCAGATTATATGAATTTGGAGAAGAATATAGATAAAAGAATTGAATTAAGGCTCGATGAGATGAAACTTAAAGTAGCTAGATATTTATTGGATATAATGGATGATTTGTATTACGGGATGGAAACTGGGAAAGAATTTAATGCTGATGAATGTGTGACAGCTTGGATGGAAGGTATACGAAATTCTTATGAAAAAATGCAAAAAACTTTAGAGGTTTTAGGTGTTGAGATAATTGAGGTGAATGTTGGTGATAATTTTGACTCTAGTACACACGAGGCTATAGGAACTGTCAGCGAAGGAAAAAACGGTACAATACATGAAGTTGTACAGCCGGGCTATATTATGGGTGAAAATGTTGTTCGTCCAGCTCGGGTAGTCGTTTCTCAAAATAATAAATAATTTGTAAATTTTAAAAAATATGTCAAAAATATTAGGAATTGATTTAGGAACAACAAATTCTGCGATGGCGTATATGTCTGGTGGTAAACCGGAGATTATTGCCAATGCGCAAGGACATCGTACAACTCCTTCTATGGTAGCAAAAGATGATAAGGGGGAGATGTTAATTGGTATGCCTGCTAAGAATCAGGCAGTTATAAATCCTAAGGGTACAATATATTCAGTTAAAAGGTTGATAGGTCGCTCCTGGGATGATTCGCAAGTACAGAAGGATTTGGAAGACTTTTCTTTTGAAACAAGAAAGTCTAAAACAGGTAGTGTAGATGTAAAAATGGGAGATGATTGGTTTACTCCTCAGGAAATTTCTGCAAAAGTTTTAGGAAAATTAAAAAAGGATGCAGAAGGCTTTCTTGGTGAGGAAGTAACCAAAGCGGTTATTACTGTCCCTGCATATTTTGATGACTCTCAGAGACAAGCAACAAAAGATGCGGGTAAAATTGCTGGATTGGAAGTAGAGAGAATTATTAATGAACCTACCGCTGCAGCTCTTTCTTATGGCTTAGATAATAAACAAGATCAGAAGGTTGCTGTGTTTGATTTAGGTGGTGGAACATTTGATATTTCTTTACTTGAGATTGGTGATGGTGTGTTTGAAGTTTTAGCTACAAGTGGTGATACACACTTAGGTGGTGATGATTTCGATGCTGTAATCATGGAATCTTTAATAGAGGAATTTAAACAGAATGAAGGAATTGATTTGAGAGAGGATAAAACAGCTCTGCAAAGATTAAAGGAGGCAGCGGAACAAGTTAAGGTTGAGCTATCATCTTCAGAGAAATCTGAAATAAATATTCCTTACATTACTGCAACTGATAAGGGACCTAAGCATTTCAAAAAAGAAATGACTAGAGCAGAGCTTGAAAAATTAGTATCTGACTTAATAGATAGAACTGTAAAGCCTTGTGAGACGGTCTTAAAAGATGCAAAATTAAAGAAAGATGATATTGATCAAGTTATCCTAGGGGGTGGTATGACTAGAATGCCTGCCATTATTAAGAAGGTTGAAGAGATTTTTGGGAAAGAAGCAAGCAAAGGTGTCAATCCAGATGAGGTTGTAGCAACTGGAGCTGCTATCCAAGGAGGTGTTCTAGGTGGTGATGTACATGATGTCACTCTTTTAGATGTAACTCCTTTGTCTTTAGGTATAGAAACTTTGGGTGGAGTTATGACAAAACTTATTGAAAAGAATACCACTATACCAGTTGAAAAGACACAAGTTTTTAGTACAGCGGCTGACAATCAACCTGCAGTTGAGATTCATGTCTTGCAGGGTGAAAGAGAAATGGCTGCTGATAATAAAACTTTAGGAAAATTCATTCTTGATGGTATTCCACCAGCTCCTAGAGGAGTGCCACAAATAGAGGTTAAGTATAAAATAGATGCGAACGGAATTTTAAATGTTTCTGCTAAAGATAAAGCTACAGGTAAGGAACAAGATATTACAATCACAGCATCTACTGGGTTGTCAGAGGAAGAGGTTGAAAAGATGGTTAAGGAAGCAGAAGAACATGCTAAAGAAGATCAAGAAAAGAGGGAGAGGATTGAAGTGAAGAATGAAGCTGATTCTACTTGCTTTAGTATAGAAAAAGTCCTTAAAGATGCTGGAGATAAGGTTGATAAGAAGAAGAAAGAAGAAATTGAGAAGTCAATTAAAGAGCTTAGAGAGATGATTACAAAGGAGGATTTTGATAAAGAAGAGGTTAAAAAGAAAACAGAGGAATTGAACACATCCGTTCAGGAGATAAGTCAGAAGATGTATCAAGAAGCATCTGAACAAGCTTCTCAAGAACAGGCAACTTCAGGAGAAGAGGAAGGTAAGCAAGATGATGACAAGAAGAAGGGCAAGAAGAAAGGAAAGGATGATGATGAAGGAGATGTTCAAGAAGGAGAAGTAGTTGAATAAAGTTGTAGGGGGGATAATCCTCCTTACAATTTTACATTGGTTTTGTTTGAATAAAATACAGGTTTTTTGAGGATATTGTTATCGTTGATTAGAGCTTTCTGTTGTAGGTTTTTGCCATATAACGTAGTTTGTAATAAAAGGTCCTATGTGCATATATGTTTGTATTTTGGCCTCGGGAAAAAGTATTTCCCAATCTTTCTTTTTCAAATACCTTATTTCTTCAAATTCTGACCTATCTTGATTTTCTTCGGTGTATTTAAGTTTTAATCTATTATTCAATTTCTTCTGTGTATTCTGAGAAAGGTGTTGGAAAAATGGAAATGAATAATGGGGTTCAATAATTGTCCAAAAACTTGGCACTATGATCGCATATTTTTTCCCAACCCTTCTAATTTCTTTACAAGTTGTTTCGAAGGCAGAATTTGGTTGTATATGCTCTAATACACCTATACTTACAACAGCATCGAATGATTTATTATCAAAAGGCAGTTTATCTGCGGTTCTTTGTATATACTTAAAGTTTTTTTGTTTAATAGTATTATCTTCTCGCGGGAAGATATCCATTCCTGTTATGTCATTTTGAGAATTAAAGTCTTCAAAAGTATACCCTTTACCACATCCTAAATTTAATATCTTTTCTTGTGGTGATATATCCAATAACTGGATAATCTTATTGTATCTTTTTTCTTTTCTGTTAATTGGGTTCCAAAGATCTCTCAGATTCATGTTTTTTAAAACTCCCTTGAAATATAGTTAAACCATAAATTTTTACACCTTGTGCAACAGACGGTTTTAGTATACGACAGACTTCGTTTAGCGTCGATCCTGTCGTTATTATATCATCTACAATGATTATTTTTTTATAATTTGATATTTTTTTGATCTCCTGATTATTTAAACCAAAAGTGTTGTATACATTGTCTTGGCGTTTATTATATGACAAACTCGCCTGATGAATGTTGGCTGTTTTCTTGTATAATGCATTGTAATTTATGTTCACTTTTTTTCTTTCTTTGATAGACTCGCAGATGTTTTGAGTAGGATTAAAGCCTCTATCACGTAGCCTTTGTATATTTGAAGGTACGGGTATAAGAAGGGTTTCTTTGGGATCGAGATTTTGGATTTTGTCTTCCATTAGAGAATATATGTACTTTCCTACTTGGAATCTGTTTTTGTATTTGAAATTATGCATTAGTACTTTGCTATATTCGTTGTATTTCCATAAAGTTACTAATTGTTCAAATGTATTTTTACTAGAACATTTGGAATGTGTTTTGTAATTATTAGATAATGTCCTGCAGATATAGCAGTTGGGTAATGTGTTTATTAATTTGTTTTTACATCTTGGACATAACCAATCTCCGATTTTATTGCATATGAAGCATTCTTTTGGGAATAGAAAATGTAGCATTTTGGAATTCTAGTTTATATTTATGAACTCTAATTGACTACATTATTTTTTTTTGTTAATTTTTGGTGGATAGAATATTCTTCTAACTCGATGAAAGGAGGTGCTTTTTATGAGTTGGGTTGAAAAAAGAGTTGAAGCGTATAATAAAGGGGAGAAACCAACATGGTTGGAAAAGAGAGCATTAGAGCATGCGCAGCCCGTGCATTTTGTCCTTGTTATAGCTGCTACAGTAGCTTTAGTGTATGGATTGTGGATGCATGATTGGACATGGATAATAGTAGGGGTGATTTTAGGTTTTCTAGGACATGTTTATTGTTGGGTGATTAAATAGGTTTCTCTTTATTAAGGAGTTTTAGGCTGCTTAGAGGGCAGTGTTGGGGTTTTGTGTTGTAAAAATGCCTTTTTTCGTATATTATTACCGCATCGAATGATTATATGAATATTTTTTAAATTGTTGTGAGAAAAAATTCTGTACCTGTCATAATGATAGTCTTGGTTCTTGCCAAGATAATGGGATTTCTTAAGCTTAGGCTGATTGCTCAGTTATTTGGTGCAACCAGAGAACTGGATATGTTTTGGGCTGCTTTTACTATTCCAGATATGCTAATCAATATATTGATAGTAGGTAGTGTTAATGCTGCTATTATTCCAGTTTTTAGTAGAGTTTTGCATGAAAGAGGGCAAGAATATTTGTATAGACTTTTTTATAGATTAAATAATTTAGTTTTTATTTTAATATTTCTTGTTTCCTGTATTGCATTTTTGTTTGCTGAGCAGATAGGTAATTTGTTGGTAGGGGAATATTTTGATGTTAAGTTTTTTCAAACTGCTGAGGATGTTACATCCCAAGATTTGCGTCTGCTAACTTGGTTGATTCGGGTAATGCTTTTATCTCCCATATTTTTGGGATTAAGTAGTATTCTATCTGCTTATTTACAAGTTTTTAAGAAGTTTTTGATTACTGCTCTAGCACCTTTGATTTACAATGTAGCGATTATATTTGCAGCTCTAATATTAGTACAAAACTTTGGTATGGAAGTTGAAGGTATTGCTTGGGCTGTTGTTGTTGGTTCACTTGCTCATTTACTTTCCCAGATACCAATTTTTGTAAAACTGTCAAAACAGCAAGGAGTTTGGCGCCAAATTACTCCTATAAGAGAAGATTTTAAAGAAATTGTAAATATTGTTAGATTAGCTGTTCCTAGGGTTATTGCTGTTATAGGGGAACAGATAAATGTCTTTGTTAATATATTGATTAGTTTAACTCTGACAGGTGGTGCATTAAGTACATATAAATTCGCGTATAGTTTACATTTGTTTCCAGCGCAAATTATTGGTGGGGCTATATCTCTTGTAGCATTGCCAAATTTATCAGATGCATACTCTCAAGGAAAGATGGGAATATTTAGAGAAATTTATAATAAAGCTCTTCAAAGGGCTTTATTTTTAATATTACCAATCATTGCTATAGTTATTGTCCTACGTCTTCCTATTGTGCGTTTAGCTTATGGTGTGGGTGAATTTGATTGGTGGTCTACGGTAATTACATCGTGGTGTTTATTTCTCTTTAGTCTGGCTATATTAGGGCAAATAATAGCTAGTTTGAGTTTAAGGGCTTTTTATGCAATTCATGAGACAAAGTGGCCATTGATTATTATTCTTCTTACAATAGGTGTTAATGTTCTCGGTAGCATATATTTTACTAACTTCTTTAGTCACTATACTGATTGGAGGCCAATTATGCATGAAATTATAAATGGGGGAGATTTACATTCTATGTGGGAATCTATTAGAGGTATGTTTGGTGAGCTTTCAACATGGTTTACTCATCGTAATGCTTCAGATGCTGCAGTTGGTGGTTTAGCCTTGAGTTTAAGTGTTGCTTTTATGTTTGAGTCTATTTTTTACATTATTGTCTTGCACAGAAAAATTAAGATTATTTCTTGGCGGGATACAGTTAAACCTTTTTTACAGAAGGTTTTTTGTTCATTTATAATGTTGATAGTTATGTACATAGCTTTTCGTTATAGTGATTTTAGTTTAGATACTACCAGGGCTTGGAATGTTTTGGTAATTCTTGTATTAACTTCTTTGCTTGGTTCTGTTGTCTATCTAGCTCTTTGTAAACTTTTTGGAGTAAAGGAGTTAGATGTTCTCTGGGGGTATTCTAAAAAGTTTTCAAAATATGTTAGCCCTAAACAGGTTTTGACTAATATACCTCTTGCTATGAACGATTATTCTGCCTACTTCAGAGTTAAAATGGAATCGATATTTAACAGGAATGGTAATGGAAAAGAGAAAAGGCGATCTAAAAAAAATAACTAAAAGTTTTTTAAAATATTTGGGAGTATTTTTACTAATCCTCTTGTTTATTTTATTGATATTTTTTTTGGTTTTAAGGTCTACCTACCTTTCCTGGAAGGAAGAAAGGGAATCAGACTTGGTTATCCTTGATCTGGAGGAAGATATTTCTGGGTACGAGAGGGAATTAGAAGAGAGTATAGAGGAATATAGTAGGGCAGAAGGAACTTATTCTTTTATAGAGCTTTCTAAAAAAGAATCATTGCTACTTTTTTCAAAGGCGTTTGAAGATTCTTTACCTAATGTGTTTCAAGTAAACAAAATGGGTCTTTTAGCTGATTATGGTGAATGGCGCGTATTTGTTAAGACAGAGGCTTTTTCTATTGATTTGCCTTGGATAGGTTTTTATTTAAAGAAGGAAGGTATGCAATCAATAGATATATATGTTGAAGATATTTTCTTGGGAAATGTTAGTCTCAGTCGTTTGTTTTTAAGATCTCAAGTAGAGAGTATAAATGAGGGTATTAGTAAATCGATAGAATTGATTGGGAAAGGAGAATTTTTGGGGAAAGAATTTGAAAATATTGAATTTAAAGAAGATGAAATGGTTATTCGTAGTAGAGAAGCAACTTTTTGATGATTTACTCTTGACATTTGTATGTTTCTTGAATAGAATCCTAGCAGTCTTTTCAATGAATTGCTAAAGTTTTTATATAAATTGTTATGTTTTGTGAAGTATGTCTAAAGAAAAAGGTATAACCCCTCTTGGTGCAAGAATTTTAGTATCTCCTAAAGAAGAAGAAGAGAGAACTAAAGGTGGTTTGATCGTTCCTGCTACTGCTGCAGAGGATCAGAAGCCAGAGGTTGGAGTGGTTGAAAAGCTTGGTACTGGAATAAATGAGAAGGGTGAGAAAATAAATTTTTCTGTTAAGGAAGGAGACACTGTATTTTTTAAGAAATATGCCCCTGATGAAATAGAAGTAGAAGGAGAGAAGTATTTTATTATAGATAATGCAGATATTTTAGCTGTATTGTAGTTTTATTTAAATTGTTAATATATGAATTATGTCAAAATTGATAGTATATAATGATGAAGCTAGAAAGAATCTACAAGAAGGAGTGGATTATCTGGCTGATGCTGTAAAAGTAACTTTGGGTCCTAAAGGACGTAATGTTGCTTTGGGTAAAGGTTATGGTTCCCAGGGGGTTACTAAAGATGGAGTTACTGTTGCTAAGGAGATAGAACTTGATGATCCTATACAAAAAATAGGAGCCGAAATGATCAAGGAAGCAGCTTCTAATACCGCTGATATTGCTGGTGATGGTACGACGACAGCAACAGTATTAGCTCAGTCTATTACTTCTCACGGATTAAAAAATGTTACTGCAGGAGCTAATCCTATTGCTTTGAAGAGAGGTGTAGATAAGGGTGTAGATGCTGTAGTTAAATACCTTGAAGGAAGAGCCAAACAAATTTCTTCCAAGGAAGAAATTGCTCAGGTTGCAACGATTTCAACTAACAATGATTCTGAGCTAGGAAATTTGATTGCAGATGTTTTTGATAAAGTTGGTAAAGATGGTGTTATTACGGTTGAAGAGGCACAGGGTTTTGAAAATGAAGTTGTCTATACCGAAGGTATGGAATTTGATAGAGGGTATGTAAGTCCTTACTTTGTAACTAATTCAGAGACTTTGGAATCTGAATTGGAAAATCCTTACATTTTTATCACAGATAAAAAATTATCTACTCTCCAAGATATTCAGGCTATTGCAGAAAAAGTTTTACAAGCCGCGGATAAACCTCTTTTGATTATTGCAGATGAAATTGAAAATCAAGCTTTAGCAACTTTGGTTGTGAATAAGCTAAGAGGGACTTTGAACGTTGTAGCTGTAAAGGCTCCTGGTTTTGGTGATAGAAGGAAAGAAATGCTGAAGGATTTAGCTGTTTTAACAGGAGGTACTTATATCTCTGATGAAATAGGAAAGACTTTGGAATCTGTTGAATTAGAGGATCTTGGTTCTGCAAAGAAAGCTATAATTAACAAAGAGAATACTGTTATTGTAGAGGGTCTCGGTAATAAGGATGATATAGAAGCTAGAGTTTCAGAAATTAAGGCTGAAATAGATGCTTCTACTTCCGATTATGATAAAGAAAAGCTTCAAGAAAGGTTAGCAAAATTGTCTGGTGGGGTTGCTGTTATTAAAATTGGCGCTGCATCGGAAGTTGAGATGAAGGAAAAGAAAGACAGAGTTGATGATGCTGTTCAGGCTACTAGGGCTGCATTAGAAGAAGGTGTTGTAGAAGGTGGAGGGGTGGCATTGCATCTGGCAACTTCTGCATTAGAAAATGTTAAAGTGGACGACCATGATGAGCAATTGGGAGTTGATATTTTGAAAAAGGTTTTGAGTGAACCATTGAAATTAATTGCAGCCAACGCTGGTAAGGAAGGTGGTGTTATAGCTGAACAATGTAATGATGAGCAGGGTTATGATGCTAAGAACGATAAGTTTGTAGATATGTTTAAGGCAGGTCTTACAGATCCAGCTAAGGTTACTCGATATGCTTTAATTTACGGTGCTTCTGTCGCTACTATGTTGTGTACTACTGAGGCAGTAGTTGCAGATAAACCTAAGGATGATGATTCATCCGCTCCTGATCCTTCTGCTATGGGAGCAGGTGGTATGGGAGGTGGTATGCCAGGTATGATGTAATGAATAATTAAGGGGGGATTATATTCTCCCCCAGACATAATATTTTCTTTGAAATGTTAGATAAACTGTATTTCTTGAGCAAGAACCACCCCTACAAAACTCTTTTGGTTTTTAAATGGTTCAATTGTTAGTTTTCTCTTTCTGTTACACAATACTGTGTGTTTTTTGTAAGGGTAAGTATTTGGTGAAATAAAGGATACTCCGTTGGGTTGATCTTCTATGAGCCTGTTATCTAATGCGAATACATACTTATCTTTTAGGTATATCCAAGTTGGGCAAGTGTAGTAAAAGTATGTTTCTTCTGGATCGAACGTACTGTTTTGAGGGATTTGTGTGAATAAAGATATTTCATAAGTTTTTCTCTTTTTAGTATTTTCTTCATCTCTAAACATATCCTCTAAGGATATTCCCAAAGCTTTGACTAAATCATCCATCTTTTTATACGGTTCACTAATCCCTCTTTCATAACGGGAAATCATTTCCCATGAAGTACCTATTTTATCCGCTAGCTGCTGCTGAGTGAGTTTTTTATCTTCTCTATAGATTTTTATTCTCCTCCCTATATCAAAATCTTTCATATATAAGAAATTTTATCCAAAAAGAAGGCAAAGAAATATAGAAGAGGGGTTTGTTTATAAGAACTTTTGTTTCTTCTGTTCTTTAATTATTTTATCCCAATATTTTTTAATCCATTCATCTGCAAGTTTGTATTCTTCTCCCAAACCTCGTTTTTTCAGCTCTTTTTTAACAAGACTACCTTGGTGGGGATATGTGTAAATTTGAGGAAGAGGTGAATGAAAACCGTGTGTATAATGAACTAATTCATGTGCTAAGGTTGTTTTAATAACATAATTTGGAATCCCATCGAGTGTAAAATATCTTGTTAAAATAATTAGGGTTATTCTTTTGTCATCTTGTATTTTGTGCTCCTCTTCAAAATATTTATATATCTGCTTTATACCTTTTAAGTCCTTACACCATTTTATGCTTCCTAACCTACCTTTTGAAAATTTACCATATTTTACAATAACAAGGTTTTTTCTAGGAACATCTTCGAAATGATTTTCCCATAGTTCATAAAGTAAGTTTTGTAGTTCAATATTTGGGTAATTTTCCATATCTCTTTAAAGCTTTGTATCCTTCTACAATCCAGAAAGGTATTGTTGAGAATATAGCTATAGTGAGTATCTCATACCAACGTAGTATTTCAAATGAGAATAAATCTGCTAGAAAAGGTATTTCAATTAGCATTGTAGTTAATACAATAATAATGATTATACTAATGAATAGAAATTTGTTAGTAAAAAAGCCTAGACTAAATATCGATAAATTTGGAGAACGCATTGAAAAACTAAAGAAAATTGCACCAAATGTTAAACTTAAAAATGTTGCTGTTCTTGCTTTATCAACACCTTCTGGCAAGAAATAGAGGAAAATTGATAAACCGAAGAAAGCTATGGTCATTATTGTTATTGTTAATGTAAATCTTTGTTTCTTATCGATAATATCCTCATTTTGGTCCCTAATACCCATCTCCCAAGTATCTTTATTTGTTTTTTCGGTTGCTAAAGCTACATCTAAGAGACCGTCTGTTAAAAGGTTGAGCCATAATATTTGTATTGGAAGAAGCGGCAGAGGGACACCAAGAATCATAGATAGAATTATAAACCCATACTCGCCTAGATTAGTTGAAAGAAGATAAATGGTTGTTTGGCGTAAATTTTTAAATACAGTTAAGCCTTCTTCTATAGCATTGATTATTGTTGCAAAGTTATCATCCATTAATACCAAATCGCTTGCTTCTCTTGCAGCATCAGTTCCTATCACACCCATAGAAATACCCATATTTGCCTTTTTGAGAGCTAGAGAATCATTAACACCATCTCCTGTCATTGCAATAATTTCGCCCTCTTCTTGTAAGATTTTAGCAATCTTGTACTTTGTTTTTGGTATAACTCTCGCAAATATGGGGACGTTTTTAACAGCCTCTTTAAACTCCTTCTCATTCATGTTTTGTAAATCTATTTCCTCCAAAGCATATGGATGGTCATTATCGGGATTTTTAATGCCAACCTTCTTACCTATAGCTTTAGCAGTTTCTTTGTTATCTCCTGTTGCCATTATCACTCTAATGCCTGTATCCTGAGCTTTTTTAATGGCTTGAGGTACGTCATCTCGTATTGGATCATGAACACCTAACATAGCTAAAAATGTCATACTTTTTATTTTAATTTTGGAAAATTTTGTTTCTCCTTTCTTTAATTCAGTGTATGCGACTCCTTGTAATCTCATGGCTTCTTTGGTCCATCCTTTGATTGTCTTGTTATATTTACTCATATATTCTGATATGTTTTTTGTTTTTTCGGGTGATATTTTTGTATATTTACATGTACTTAGAATATTTTCTGCACCACCTATAATTATTGCATATGTCTTTCCTCCCTTTTTATCTTTAATTATCATACCGCGATATTTTTTTTCTTGGTCATAGGGCATGTCATCTAAGATCTCGTAATTTTCTAAACATTCTTTTTTGTTAAATCCTGCTTTTTCTGCTAAAACTAATCTTGAACCTTCTGTTGGATCTCCGTAGATTGTGTGTTTTCCATCTTGTTCTTTTAGTTCAACCTTATTTACTACTGCAAGAAATGGAAAGAGGAATTTGAAATAATTATCTCCTTTTGGGCCTATTTTTTTCTTTTTAAAATATATATCTCCTTTAGGTTCCCATGTTTTACCACTTACCTGAAAAAGTCTTTTGTCTCCCAAAAGGATTTTTGTTACAGTCATAGAGTTTTGCGTTAATGTACCTGTTTTATCAGTGACTATTGTAGTTACTGACGATAGTATTTCTACACTTGAGAGATTTCTTACAACACTATTTCTTTTTGCTAATTTGTATGCTGCTACAGATAGTGCAACAGTTAATACTGCAGGTAGACCTTCTGGAATTCCAGCTACAAAAGAAGCGATAGTAAAAAGAATGATTTCTTCTAAAGGGATTCCTCTAATTAAGCCTATTGAGAAAACAATAAGAGCTGCACAAACTATTACTATAGCAATGCTTTTGGTTAATTTAGCTGTTCTTTTTGCAAATAATGATTTTTCTTTTTCAATATCTCTTAAAGTTGTTGCTATAGAGCCAATTTCTGTTTGTGTACCTGTTCTTACAACTACACCTTCTGCCTCACCCGAACCAACTATAGTTCCCATAAAAAACATGTTTATTCTGTCTCCTAACTGAGTTTCTTCAGGTAGAGTAGTATTTTTTTTACTAACAGGTACAGATTCACCAGTTAGTGCTGCTTCGATAGCATTAACATTATATGCCTTAGTTACTCTTATATCTGCTGGTACTCTATTTCCATCTTTTAGTAAAACAATGTCTCCAGGTACAAGTTCTTCAAGGTCTATTTCTTGTGTTTGTCCTTCACGTCTAACAAGACATTTGGGTGTTGCTAAACTCTTTAAATTGCTAATTATTCTTTGGGCCTTAATTTCGTGGTAGATACCGATTGAGAGATTTATAACTATTACAGCCAAGATTACGATCGTTTCAGCATTTTTCCCTATTGCATAAGAGAACAGAGCTGTTATGATTAAAACATAGATTAAAGGGCTATTAATTTGTTCGAAAACCATCTTCCAGAAAGGTTTTTGATCTTCTTCTGGTAATTCATTAAGACCGTACTTCTTTTGCTTTTTTAATACTTCATCTCTACTTAATCCATCCTCAGATGTTTCAAGGTTTTCGAGTATGTCTTTCAATTTTTTTGCGTGTACATTTTCTGACATGATACGTTAAATATCATAGCATATCTTTTAAACTAAGAAAATTTTAACTCTTGACATAAAGGTTGGCACTTGGTACTATTGAGTGCTAGGGTTCTAGCAAATTTAAATAAGTTGTAAAGAATTGCGCTTATGACAAAGATGAATTTATGGAATCCTTGGGGAATAGCTCCTAGAGGTTTTTTTGATATAGATGAGAATTTTGATTTCGACTCTATATCTAATGTTCAATTAGATCTTTATGAAGAAGGAGATAACTATATGTTAGAGCTCAAAGCTCCTGGATTTAATAAAGATGATATTGATATTAGTATAGAAGGGAATCAAATTACGGTTTCAGGTAATGTTGAGGATGTAAAAGAAGATAAAGAAAAGAAGAGGAAGTATTACAAAAAAGAAATAAGAAATCTATCGTTTACTAGGACTTGTGATTTGCCTGGTCCGGTAGATTCTTCAAAAGCTCAGGCTAACTTCAAGGATGGTCTATTAAAAGTAACTCTTCCTAAGAAGGAAGAAGCAAAACCAAAGAAGATTGACGTTAAAGTTGGCTAATGCTGACTTTAACGATTTTGAATCTTCTGTGAAGCGGGGTAATTCCCCGCTTTTTCATTGACATTTACGTTCAAAAATCGTATATTGCCTTAAATAAAGTGATTTTATTAATTAAAAGATATTTAAAATATGAAAACTCTAATAGTATCCGATATACACCTTGGTAGGGTAGCGAATGAAGCGAAGCTTGATTTTCTGTATTCCCTTTTTTCTTCCTATGATCATATCATTCTAAATGGAGATTTTTGGTGCTATTACAGTACTGATTTTAAAAATTTTTTGAGATCTAGATGGAATGTATTATTCCCAATTCTGAAGAAAAAAGAAGCGGTATATATTTATGGTAATCATGATAGAGCCCAATGGTGTCTAGAAGGAACTGAAAAATTTAGTAGTACACAAACATCTAGATATAGTTTTGATGTTGGTGAAAAAAAGTTTTTGATAGAGCATGGAGATCGTCCCTTTAATAAGTTGTGTATTAATAATTTTTTGGCTATTAAATTCTGTAGATTTATAAATAGGGTGTTTTCAGACGACTGGTATCTTAGGATGAGTTCAGAATTTTTTAATGAGACAATACCAAATTTCTTTAATGCACAGTTGAAAGAATTTTTAGTATCAGGTAATACTGATGTAAAAGATTGTTATTATGTTTTTGGGCATACTCATGCGGCGGAAATTGATCAAGAGCTTAAATTTATAAATACGGGATGTATAGGCCCTAAAAAGGCGGAGTTTTTAGAGATAGATAATAAAGAACTAAATCTACGTACCCATACATACAAGTAATTTAAAAATTTAAATCTAAAGGGAAATGTTCTGGTCCAGAATTAAAATGCTGTTTAGGATGGGGAAGTATTACTATTTTGTTAATCCTTCACTCCTTATTCTCAAAGAAACTTTTAAAATAGGTGGTGCAGTAAGTAGTTTGGCAAGAATTTTTGTTTTAGGTCTTTTTATTGACGGTACTGTAGAAGTTTTAACTAATTGGAACGTCTTTTCTTTAGAGGATTATTTTCTAACAGATTCGTTCCAATACTTGCTTTTGGGTTTGATATTGTGGTGTTTTACTTCAATATTTACTAAGATGGCAGAATATTTTGAGGTTGTATTGGATGGTGAGTTCTATTTTCAAGCAGATTTGGAGATTTTAGATAAAATCTCTAAAACAAATCTTCAAGAAATAGAAGAAAGAAGGTTTCAGGATTTAATGACTTATGTACCGGAATATTCTACTACCAGGTTTGCTGAAGCATATAATTTGTTATCAACCGCTTTGGTTCATTTTACTACGTTATTAGGTTCTATAATAATGCTTTCTCGATTTTTAGGAGCTTGGTCATTATTGCTTGTTGTTTTCGTTTTACCAGAAGCAACTATTCGATTAATTAGGAGTGATAAGATATCTGAGTATGCAGATAATAGTATAAATAAGGTTAAGTTTATGACTTATATAAAACATATTTCTACTAGGGTTCAAGACTTCCCTGAGCTTAGAGTTTCTGGTGCATTTAGGCATTTAAAGCGTCTTTTTTATAACAAGAGTAGAAGCTATTATTCTGGGTATTATGAACAAAATTTTCACTATTATTCTGATCAGACTTTGTTTAGTGTGATAGATCAAATTCTTCTAACAGGCTTTATCATATTTATACTAGCAAAATGTGTTGTTCAAGGAGCTACTATTGGTACTTTTTCTGCATTAGTTAACTATGCAAGAGATGGCTACAAAGCTGCTTTTGATTGTATTAGTAATGTTTTTGACTCTCTTAGTGATTTGTCATATGTGCAAGGTTTCTTTGATTTATTGTATTATGAAGGTTTTGGAGATGTGCCAGGTGAAGAGTATAAATTGAAAAAAGGTTGTCCAAATCTGGAATTTAAAAACCTGTCTTTTGTTTATCCTAAGACCAGGGAAAGAGGTTTAATAAATGTGGATTTTAAGATACAGCCTGGAGATAAAGTGGCTTTTGTAGGAACTGCTGGATCAGGTAAAAGTAGTATTGTGCGTATTTTGTGTGGTTTATTTAAGGTAAATTCGGGCGATTATTTAATAGATGGGTGTCCTGTGAAGGATTTAGCTAGAGGACAGTTAAAGAGTAAAATTTCTGTGATGCCTCAAGATTTTGTAAGATATAATTTGAGTTTGCGAAAGAATATAGTAATAGGTGATCCCAGGAAAAATGTAGATAAATTAAAATATGAAAAGGTGAAAGAAATAGCTTTGGTAGATGAATTTATGAAAGATCTTAATATCTCTGATTCCCAATTGTTAGGAAAGTTTTTTGGAACTGGTAAAGAACTCGCACCAGCTCATTGGCAGAAATTGGCCATTGCTAGGATGTT
>PWFU01000069.1 GCA_003554185.1 Candidatus Dojkabacteria bacterium | reverse complement strand
GGCTTTTGAAAATAATAGTTTGCAAGAAGTAATAATCCCAGATAGGGTGGAAGAGATAAGATCGTCGGCTTTTGAAAATAATAGTTTGCAAGAAGTAATAATCTCAGATAGGGTGGAAGAGATAGGATCGTCGGCTTTTGCCTATAATGATCTAGAAGAAGTAATAATCCCAGATAGGGTGGAAGAGATAGGATCGTCGGCTTTTCGAGATAATAGTTTGCAAGAAGTAACAATTCCAGATAGGGTGGAGGAGATAGGATCGTTGGCTTTTGCCTATAATGATCTTGAAGAAGTAACAATTGGTGATAGGGTAGAGGTGATAGGAGTGGGTGCTTTTCGAAATAATAGTTTGCAAGAAGTAACAATCCCAGATAGGGTGAAGGTGATAGGAGTGTCGGCTTTTCGAAATAATAGTTTGCAAGAAGTAACAATCCCAGACAGGGTGGAGGTGATAGGAGCGTCGGCTTTTCGAAATAATAGTTTGCAAGAAGTAACAATCCCAGATAGGGTAGAGGTGATAGGAGCGTCGGCTTTTCGAAATAATAGTTTGCAAGAAGTAACAATCCCAGATAGGGTGGAGGTAATAGGGAATTTTACTTTTGGTGAAAATAATTTTAATAATTTTGCTGCTGATGTAACGTTTGAAGCACCGGAAAAAATAACATATTTATCTGGTTTTAGTGATAACGATCTTATAGGAGAAGTTGATTTAACACCGTTTGTAAATTTGGGTGAGATAGGAGGCTACGCTTTTCGGGGTAATAATATTGAAGAAGTAATGATCCCAAATAATGTGTGGAGAATAGGGGATAACGCGTTTGCGTACAATAACTTTAGCGAGTTTGATGATATTACTTTTGAGGCACCGGAAAATATAATTTATTTATCTGGCTTTAGGGGAAATGATTTTGTAGCAGAATATGACTTTTTGACGCAATTCGAAAACCTTGAGGTCATAGGTGGAAGTTCTGGGGCAGGTGCTTTTGCATCTAATAATCTGGAAGAAGTGGTTATTCCGAGCAGTGTAGAAAAAATAGGTGATAACGCGTTTGCGCATAATAACTTTAGCGAGTTTGATGATATTACTTTTGAGGCACCGGAAAATATAATTTATTTATCTGGCTTTAGGGGAAATGATTTTGTAGAAGAATATGACTTTTTGACGCAATTCGAAAACCTTGAGGTCATAGGTGGAAGTTCTGGGGCAGGTGCTTTTCAGCATAATAATTTGGAAAAAGTAACAATTCCAGATGGTGTAAAGGAGATAAGGTATTCTGCTTTTGAATCTAATAATCTAACAGAGGTAACCATTTCAGATAGTGTTGAGGAGATAGGAGGTTATGGTTTTAGCAGTAATAATCTAGGTAAAATAACTATTGGTGATAATGTGTCATTTAATTTTTTTTGGCCTTCCTTTTACTATAATCCAGGCGACTTTGGTGAGGATTACATAAATAATGATAGGATAGGTGGAACTTATGAATATGATTCTGAAAGCGATGAGTGGATAATGCAATAAGTGAGGTAAGTAGTAAAGTAATCCAGATTGTAATTTTTTATTATTAGTTAGGAAGTGTTGTCTAAAAGGGGATTTGGTTTGTTTGTAGAAAATTATTTCAGGGACTTGACAATCTTTAAGAACATTGATATCTTGAAGTGTAGTTACTTAAATTTTAAACTGCTCGGTTTATGAAAACTTTTAGTAAGTTGCCCTTATTTGTTTTAGGGTTGTTTGTTTTTTCTGTCCCTCTGTTTTTTGTCGGTAGTATTTTGGCTGAGGGTAATTTAGGTGAGACTCTGGAGTTTACACAGGAAATTACCGAAGGTGATCCTTTGAATTTAGATTATCCTGTTGAAGATGTGGCTTTTGGTACAGTAGAAGGTAGTAGTGATAATCAATATTCAACAGCAGTTTTGGCTGATGAAAGTGATCCTGAAGACGAAAAAATTAATGTATCTAGTGGTCAAAATGTCGATTGGACATTGAGTCTCGATGCTATTGGTGCTGAATGGGAGGGGGATGAAACTGAATTTACTTATCCTTATGTTCATAAATTAGAAGTTGGTGAAATTGAAGTAGAAGGAGAAGGAGTTACAGCGGAGGGAATCTCTACATTTGATGAAGAAGGTTCTGTTACCTTAGCTGGATATGATGGTACTAGTCCTGGCAATTGGGATGTTTATAATGTAGACCTTACTCAAGAAATCCCCGGTGGAACACCAGTGGATAGTTATTCGCTCGGAATGGCTTTGACTCTAATAGGTGAGTAAAAAACTGATGTATACAATTCTTACGGGGGTGTTGTCTTCTGAAGGTAGGTTTTGACAGACTGTGTTCTTATTTATATAGAGATCTTTACACTTGGTCCCATTGTAGGGGAGAGGTGAATGCTCTTGATTATTTGAGAGACTTCTGTTTTACCAGTAGCATCTTTTATTGCATTTAGGACCTTTTGAATGTTTTCAGTAATTTTTTCAGTCTCTAAATCTGTTTTACCTACACCTATGTGTACAACTCCTTTTTCATCTGCTGAAAAAGTACTCTTACCTTTTTTATATTCCTCTATAGCTGTTTGTATATCATCGGTGACTGTTCCAGTCTTTGGATTTGGCATCAATCCTTTTGGGCCTAGTTCTTTACCTACTTGAGCTATTTTAGGCATAACATCTGGTGTAGCAATTGCAACATCAAAATCAATCTTGCCTTTCTTTATATCCTTTATAATTTCATCTGTACCTACTAAATCAGCTCCGGCTTCTTTTGCATTCTTTTCATTTTCTGGAGAAGTGAAAACAGCAACAGTGACTTTTTTTTCTTTAGTGGAATGGGGGAGTGAGACTGTTCCCTTAATTGATTTTGGATCTTTGTCTTTTTGTGGTTTCAAAGCTATGTGTAGTTCTATAGTTCCTTTAAATGAACTATATGAATATTCTTTTGCTTTTTCTATAGCTTCTTCTAAGTTATATAATTTGTTTTCTTTATTTTTTGTTATATCAATGTATTTCTTACCTCTTTTTGGCATAAAAATTATGTTCTAAAATTATTTTGAATCTTCTTCTGTCTCTATACCCATTTGCATTGCTGAACCAGCGACGATTTTTTTGGCTTGTTCAATATCATTGGGGTTCAAATCGGGTAGTTTAGTTTCTGCAATTCGTGTGAGTTGTTCTTGGGTGAGTTTTCCAACTTTGTTTAGATTTGGTTCACCGGAACCTTTTTCAATACCAAGTTCTCTTTTAATTAATTCTGAAGTTGGGGGAGTCTTTGTAACGAATGTAAATGAGTTATCTTCATATACTGTTATTACCACAGGAGTAACAATTCCATCTTTGTCACTTGTAGCCTCATTGAATTGGCTACAAAATTCTCCCATGTTGATACCATACTGTGATAATGTAGGACCTATTGGAGGAGCTGGAGTTGCTTGTCCTGCTGGTATTTCTAATTTAACAGTAGATTTAATTTCTTTAGCCATAATTCTTAAACATTTAATTAAACTTTACTTATTTGGTTAAAATCTAGCTCTATAGGGGCTTCTCGTCCTAAGAAAGATATCAACACTTTTACCTTTCCTTTTGATTCGTCGATATCTTGAACGCTACCTATAAAATCTGCAAAAGAACCTTCTGTGATTTTTACAGCTTCGCCTACACTGAAAGATGCTTGATATGATGGTTGTTCTACTTCCATGTATTGTTTTATTGCTTCAACTTCATGTTCTGGTAATGGGCGTGGTTTTGTATCCGTTCTGACAAATCCTCTTACTCCTTCGGTGTTTGTTACGAGTTCAATTGTTCTATTGTTTAAAACCATTTTGACTAATATATAGCCTGGAAAAATTCTATCCTCTTTTACTTGTTGTTTACCTTTTTTAAGAACAATTTTCTTTTGTACAGGTATTAGAGTATCTTTTATGAGGTCTTGTGCTTGTGTTGTTTCTATCCGCTGATTTAAGTTTGTAACTACGGTTTTTTCATGCCCAGGTTGAATGTTTACAACATACCATTGAGGATATCTTCTTTCTCTAACAGAAAACCCTGATGAGTCACTTCCTCCTGAGGTATATTTTTCTGTATTATCTTGCTTTTCCTCTTTTGACATAATTATCTCTACATTACAAAATCATTTGTCTAATGTCCATGAATACAGCGTCAAGGACGAATGCTAATAGGGCGATTATACCACAAACAGCTACTGTGTAAACGACTAAGTTTAACCATTGTTTAGGTGTTAACCAAGTTGTTTTTTTAAGTTCTGCGATTACTTCTTTAATGTAATTCATATACGCTTGCGATTATATACTAGTTTTTAAAATTTTACTACATCAACAACTGGCAGGCCCACTCCGACTCGAACGGAGAACTACGGTTTTGGAGACCGTTGTTTTGCCAATTGAAACTATGGGCCCGTCGCTTCTAAATTAATCAACCTTAGTCTCCTTATGTTTTGTATGTGCTTTGCATTTTTTGCAATACTTGCTGAATTCGAATTTTTCCTCCAACTTTTTGCTTTTTTGCACAGTGTAATTTTTCATCCCGCACTTGGTGCACTTAAGTGAGATGATATCTACAGTTTTCTTTTTAGCCATAGGGAACGCAGAATTAGGTTTAGATACTTTGAGATTATATTGAATATTATTGCGATGGTCAAATCTTCATTTAATGGAGCTGGATCTGAGATTCGAACTCAGGGCCTCATCCTTACCATGGATGCGCTCTAACCAGCTGAGCTAATCCAGCTTTTTAAAAAAATGCAGAGGACAGGATTCGAACCTGTGTAGCCCGAAGGCGTCGGTTTTACAGACCGATGTATTTGACCGCTCTACCACCTCTGCATTATGGAGCTGGGAGAGAGACTCGAACTCTCGACCTACTGTTTACAAAACAGTTGCTCTAACCAACTGAGCTATCCCAGCTTTATAGCTTACCAAAAGAGAGTTTAATATATGAAGGGCTTGTAGTCAATACTTTAGCTCTAGGAACGAGGGAATTTTGGTCTCTCCCATTCCTGCAAGGTGGGTTCCTTCAATGCAGCCCCGCAGGACTACACGATTTCAGGATCCCAAGAGAAAGCGTAGAGCCAAATTATTATCCCTCTTGATGTTCCTAGAGTAATTAGAGTATATCTTAGAACAAGTAAAAATAAAAGGATTGTTGTGTTGTAAAAGAGAATCAGAGGAAAAATTGGTAAGTTGGTATAAGGTTTACGACGATAGCATCTATTACAGTAAATAGTACATTTGTATATATCAAAAATATTACCACAGGGATAAATATATATATCGAATATATTTCCATTTGTTCCCAGTAAAATCTGATCTGAGGTGGTAAAAGTCCCCTGATAATTTTATGTCCATCTAAAGGAGGGATTGGGAGAAGATTGAAGCACATAAGGGCAATATTTATAAATACGAAGTAGATAACTAAACTATTTATTAGCAAATGGTCTGTATCAATTAAATGGAAAACCATAGTACCAACTATGGCTAGTATAAAATTTGATAAAGGACCAGCTAGAGAAGTTAGGGTTGTGCCTAGAGGAGGGTTTGCAAAGTTGTATTCTGCTATTGGTACTGGTTTTGCCCAACCAAATCTGAAAAGAAACAACACTATTGTCCCGATAGGATCTAAATGTACAAGTGGGTTTAGAGATAATCTACCTTCTGCTTTGGCTGTGTAATCGCCTAATTTGTATGCAACCCAAGCGTGTGAAAATTCATGTACTGTAAGAGCTATCAGTATTGCAGGAGCTGAAATAATTATACTGATTAGGAAATCCATTCGGTTTTTACTTGATAAATTTAGATCTTTTTGATAATATCACCCTAGTTTTTTAAATTCAATGTATTTTACAAATGAAGGAGTGTGATTTCTCGCGAAAAAAGGTAACTTCAGGTAAGAACAGGCAGCATCAGGCTTCTGGGCAGTGGATGCATAGAGCGCCTCGGACTTGTCGTGTTTTCAAGCCAAATGTTAGGGAAATTAAGGTCTTAGATTCTTCTGGTAAAGTAGTTAAGAGAAATATTTCAATGAAGTATTATAAAAAGCTTCGTAAACAGGGATTTCTTGATATAAAAAGGGGGGAAAAGGCTGGTAGGTACTTTTTAATGGAGAATTCTCAAGAATAGTCTTTTTTGTGTTAAAATATCCATAGTGATTTTTTGTATTAGTGATATATGTTCAAATCTTTATGGGAACTCATAACCTATGATATAGGAATGGATCTTGGTACTGCAAATACCATCGTCTATTTGAGGGGGAAGGGTATTGTGATATCCTAACCTTCTGTTGTTGCGATGAATAAAAGGAGTAAAAAGGTGTTAGCAGTAGGAAAAGAAGCTAGACAGATGATAGGTAGGACTCCTGCGAATGTTGTTGCCGTAAAGCCCTTAGAAGATGGAGTTATATCCGATTTTGACACTACACAAGCGATGATTTACTATTTAATAGATAAAACTCATCGTCAATCTTCAAAAGTATTTAAAGTTTCCAAACCAAGAGTTATTGTAGGTGTTCCTTCTACTGTTACAGAAGTTGAACGGCAAGCGGTTATTGATGCTTCAAAAATTGCTGGTGCAAGACAAGTCTTTATTGTTGAAGAAACACTTGCAGCTGCAATTGGTTCTGGTTTACCAATAGAAGAAGCTTCTGGAAATATGATTTTGGATATTGGAGGTGGTACTACAGGTATTGCTGTAATATCTTTGGGCGATGTGGTAGTAGATAAAACTCTTAAGGTGGGAGGGGATGAAATGACTCAGGATATTTTGAACTATGCGAAGCAAAAGTATAATATGCTTATCGGTGAGAAAAAGGCAGAGGATCTTAAGATAGCTTTAGGTTCTGCTATGCCTCTCGAGGAAGAAAGAACTGTAGATCTGCAGGGGAGAGATTTACTCTCAGGATTACCAAAATCTGTTGAGATTTCCAGTATTGAAGTTAGAGAAGCTATTATGCCTACAATTGAAACGATTACTCAGGCGGCCAAAGATGCTATAGAAGAGACACCTCCTGAATTGGTGTCGGATATTTTGGTTTCTGGTCTATACATATCTGGTGGTGGTGCTTTGATCAAGAATTTGGATAAGTTTTGGGAGGAACATCTAAAAGTCCCTGTCCGAATAGTAGAGGAACCTTTATCCGCTGTTGCTAGAGGTACTGCAGAGATGTTAGATCATATAGAGTTGTTGGAAAGGATCCAGAGAGGATGGGATGAATATAGTCTTAATTGATGTTTTTTTGTATGTCTGAGGAAAAAGATATTTTAAAAGAAAAAAAGAATTCTTTTGGTGGTATTCTTATTATCCTAGTAGTATTGTTGGTTTTGAACTTTTTCAATTTTGATAAAGGTGTATTTGCAGATATTGTAAATCCAATAAATAGGGCTGCTATTCAATCATCAGAATCTGCAAAAGATTTCGTTTATGTTTTTAGTCGTTTGGAGAATTTGAAACAAGATTATTATCAACTTAAAGAGGATTATCTTATTCTTAAAGCTAGGGATGAAAAAATCTCTCTTATATATGAAGAAAATGAAGCTCTGAAAAAACAACTTGAAGTTGTAGAAGAATCGGAAGAATTGATGAAGTCCAAAGTTCTATATCAAAGCACTGGTGCTAGAATGGAGAACTTACTTATTAGTAGTGGAAAGAATGATGGTGTAAAAGAAGGTGATATTGTTGTTATAGGTGATGTATATATCGGTTATATAACAGAAGTTTCTGAAAATACTGCACAAGTTAGATTACCTACTAGTAGAGGAAGTAGACTTAAAGTAATGATATTAGAAGATGATAGTGTAGATGAGAAGCCAGGTTACTTAAATGGCATTGCGAAAGGGTATGTAAACTTTGTCAGAGTAGAGAATATAGATCCTGTTGGTGATCTTGAAGTAGGTAATTCTGTGTTTACAAATGATCCTAAGATAGGAGAGTATTTGTATATAGGTGAAGTGAGTGAAATAGGTGATGATCCTGCTGAAGCGTTTAATAGTTGTGTTTTGGAATTGCCCATTAGTTATACTAGACTTAATTATGTTTTTGTAAAGGAGGATTAGTTTATGAAAGTGCTTAAAGTGCTTTTGATTTTACTTTGCTTGCCTCTTTTATTATATTTGCATTTTTTATTTGCATATTTTGGAAATATTTCTTTAATATTAGTTTTGTCAGTTTTTGTATTCAAAGATTTGAAGTTGTTTAATTATTGGTGGTGTTTACCTATTTTAGCGATATTTATAGATGCCGTGTTTTATTATTGGATAGGGACTTTTTTGCTTTCTGTTGTTATAGTATTTATTGTTCTAGAACTTGCAAATAAATTTATAAGTAATTTTTTATTTGAAATTGTGTATATTTTTGTAGGTTTTTTTATTTTTAGGATTTTTTTGTATTTCTTTACAATATTTCAAGAAACATTGAGTTTTAATTTTTTGGATACTGGTGAGATAATTGATTCCTTGAGGTTTGCACTGTTTAATCTTTTATTGTATCTTTTTATTAGACTAGTACATTATTTTTTAAACTCCTATTTTAGAAATGAAGGATATAAAATTTGAGAACAATTTGTTTAAAGATAATAAGCAAAAGAATTTCGAAAAGAAGAAAGTTGGGGAACATGTGAGTGTAGGTTTGGTTGAAAGTATAAAGTTTAGGAATAGACAATTGAATGATAACACAGAAAAGGTTACTGAAACGGGATTGATTTTTAATGTAATTGGTCTTTTAACGGTATTTGCGTGTCTGTTTGTTCTACTGTTTTATAGTGTTTTTGAATTACAAGTTTTTGAGGGAGATAAAATGTTTGCTAGGTCTGAGGTTAATCAAATACGGGTGGAAGATATACGTCCAAAAAGGGGGATTATTTTTGATAGAAATGGTGAAAAATTAGTCAAGAATGTTGCTATAACAGATTTATTTCTTAATTTGGATCCTTATCTGGAAAATAGAGATATTGATTTTGAAAAACTGGAGGCAGATCTTTTACTTTTAGAAGAAATTTTAGGCCCAGATGTATATGATGGGTCTGATAGTTTGTTTGAACGGATACAAGTTGTTCTTGGTGAAGATCCTTCTACGGAGAGGATTAAGCTTGCTTCAGATCTTGAGAACGAAAAAGTTTTAGAATTGAAGTCGCTTTTAGACGATATCCCGGGGATAAGTTTTGAAGATGGATTAAATAGAAATTATATTTATGAAGAAGCTTTTGCTCACGTCCTTGGTTATACTGGGGTAGTAAATGAGGAAGAATTTGAAAACCTTGACTATGTTGGTTTTAACGATATTGTAGGAAGATCAGGTGTGGAAGAAACTTATGATAAATATTTATTTGGACAAAAGGGACAGAGGGCTATTGAAGTAAATGCACTTGGTAAAGAAGTATCGGAGGAAGAATACCTTTTAGAGGAGGAAGTATCTGGTAAAAACCTTTATTTAAGTTTAGATTTGGATTCTCAGAAAAAGGCTTATGAAATTTTAAAAAATGGTGTAGATGAATATGACGCAGAGAGTGGTAGTATGATTGTTCAGGACGTTGAAAATGGAGAAATTTTAGTGATGGCTAATTTTCCAAGCTATGACAATAATATATTTTCTGGTGGGATTTCCCAAGAAGCTTTTGATGAACTTCTGGGTTCTGGTACGAACCCCTTAATTAATAGGGCTATTGGTTCTCAAATGCCTCCAGGTTCAATATTTAAAACTATTGTTGCTGCAAGTGCTTATGACGCAGAGAGGGTTGATAAAGATACTAGATATACAAGTAGGAGGGGTTATACTCTCTCTGGCGGAACGCCTTTCCAGGAATATCAAAATAATGAATATGGCTCTATAAATATTGTGGATGCGCTTATGGTTTCTTCAAATATATATTTTTGTGAGGTTATAAGGCAATGGGATATGAATGAGTTAGCTACTTATTTAGAAGATTTTGGTATAGGACAAAATACGGGTATAGATTTATCTGGGGAATCTGGTGGGATGCTCCCTTCACCTGAAAATAAGGTTGAGTTATCAAAAACAACTAGTCCTTGGTTAGAGCCTTTTTGGTATCCTGAAGCTGATTCTTGTATTTCGGTTATTGGGCAGGGTATAACTACAGTAACACCAATACAAGCTGTAAATTGGGTCAGTGCAATTGCTAATGGAGGTACTTTACATACTCCTCATGTAGGTATGGAATTGGTAGATAGAGAAGGGAATGTCAAGAGTATGGATAAGGGGTTTTTAAATAAGAATTTTATATCCGATGAAGCCTTAGAAGTTGTTAGAGAAGGTATGCGTGCAAGTGTTGATGGTGAAAGAAGGGTTATATACCCTTTACAAGATGCTAAAGTTGACATTGCTGCGAAGACAGGTACAGCAGAATTTGGTAAGGTTAGTGAAGATGGAGAATATGAAGATACACATGCTTGGGTGAATGGATTTTTTCCTTATGAAGATCCAAAATATTCCTTTGTTATTTTTCTTGAAGATGGTGGTAAGAGTAATAATGCAGCTCATCTAGCTAGAGAATTTATAGATTGGTTTTATTGAATATTTAATCCTCTTTTGAAATTTCTTTAATAACAGGTTTTTAGAATTAGGTATGTTTTCAGAACAAACATATTTTGATTTAGCATATTATTTGCTTCGTCCTGATTTTGGACAAAAAAAACTTCGAAAATTATTACATGATTACTTAGCAGGTAAAATAGTGTTGAATAAAAGTTCTGAGGATTTTAGGAAGAAGCTGGAGAAAGACAGAATTAAGATTTTTCCTTTTTGGTCAGAGGATTATCCATATTTATTAAAACAAACTACAGATTATCCACCTTTCTTATTCTTAAAGGGGGATATATCTCTTTTGTCAAAAAATATGGTTACTGTAGTAGGGAGTCGAAAGATGGATAGTTATGGGGATAGGGTATTGTCTGAGTGCTTTGACTACAATGGAGATCTTAAAAACATTTGCTTTGTAAGTGGTTTGGCTAATGGTGTTGATAGTAAGGTTCATAACTTATGTTTAAAGAAAGGTATAGCTACAGTTGGTGTGATGGCTGGAGGTATGGAAAAGAATTATTATAGAGGGAATAGTGTGATGTATAAATATTTGCAACAATATAGGTTGGTTATATCCGAATTCCCACCTGGGAGGGAATATTTTAAAGGTATGTTTCCATTACGAAACAGAATATTAGCAGGTTTATCTAAAAAGACATTTGTCATACAGGCAGGTGATAAGAGTGGAGCTTTAAATACTGCAACCCATGCTAATAATTATGGTAGGGATGTTTTTGCTTTACCACATAGTATATATTCCGATGTTGGTGGAGGATGTTTGAAGCTTCTTAATGACGGTGCCGGTTTAATAGGAGGTGTGGGTGATTTAGTTGACAAAATAGTTAATTAGATGTATTTTTAACGCGTAATGAAGAATTTAGTTATTGTTGAATCTCCAGCAAAAGCAAAAACAATAGAAAAGTATTTAGGGAAAGATTACCAAGTAATGGCTACTGTAGGTCATATTATAGATCTACCTAAGAGTAAGCTAGGGGTTGATATTGAAAATAATTATCAACCTGAGTTTGTAACAATTAAGGGAAAAGGTAGTGTTATTTCTAAATTGAAGAAAGCTGTTCCCAAAAATGGTGAAGTTTATTTGGCTATGGATCCTGATAGAGAAGGGGAAGCTATTGCTCAGCATACTTGTGATGCTTTAAAAATTAAGAATCCACGTAGAGTTATTTTTCATGAAATCACTAAAGATGCTGTTAGTAAAGCTGTAAAAAACAGTACAAATATAGATGGCAATCTTGTTCAAGCTCAGATTGCTCGTAGAGTTTTGGATAGGCTAGTTGGTTATCAAGTATCTGGTTTAATATGGAAAAAGATTTGGTATGGTCTTTCGGCGGGAAGGGTGCAGTCTGTTGCATTGCGATTAATTGTCGAAAGAGAAGAGGAAAGGGAAGCATTTGAACCCAAAGAGTATTGGGAGGTTTTTGCAAACTTACTTGATAAAGATACTAAAAAAGTTCAGGTTAGAGCACAACTCAAGAGTAAAAATGAAAAGAAATTTATACCTAAAAATGAAAAAGAGGTCTCTGAAGTAGTAGATAAAGTTGAGGGAGAAGATTTTCTCGTTTCTGATGTTCAAAAGAAAGAGGTTAAAAATTATCCGTCTCCACCTTTTACAACTTCAACTTTACAACAATCTGCTAATAATGCACTCGGCTTATCTTCTAAAAGGACCATGGCATTAGCACAGGCTTTATATCAAGAAGGGTATATCACCTATATGAGAACAGATTCTGTTAATTTATCTAAAGAATCACTAAATTCAATGAGGAGTGTAATATCTACTAAATATGGTAAAGATTATTTACCTGAGAAACCGAACTTTTATAAAAGTAAGGCAAAATTAGCTCAAGAAGCTCATGAAGCTATACGTCCTACGGATTTTTCTATCACCTCTGATTTCATTAAAGAAAAGGTAGGGGCAAGTGAGGCTAGGCTATACAACCTTATATACAACAGGGCTCTTGCTTCGCAGATGTCTCCTATGGTTTCTGAAAAGTGTGACGTTCTTTTTACTGTAGATGTAGGAGATAAATACGGTTTTAATGTAAAAGCGGAAAAAGTTCTTTTTGATGGTTTTACCAAGGTTATTCCTAGGGCTAATTATGGTGAGGACTTGCAACAAATTGTAGGTATAAATAAGGGGGATATTTTTGTTGATCAGGGTATTGAAAAAGAACAAAAATTTACCAAGCCTAGAGCCAGATACACGGAGGCTTCATTGGTAAAGACTTTAGAAAAATATGGAATTGGACGACCCTCAACATATTCTACGATAATTAGCACTGTGCAAGATAGGGGATATGTTTCCAAAGAAGGTAAGTATTTGGTTCCCAAAGATGTTGGTAGAGTAGTAAATGGTCTTATGAAAAATAGTTTTGAGCGCTTAGTAAATTATGAATATACAGCTAATGTCGAAGATGAGCTAGATAATATAGCTACGGGCGAATTAAAGTATGAGCCTTTTATTGAAAAGGAGTATAAAAAGTTGCAAAAAGAAATAGAGGTTGCAGATAAAGAGGTAAAAAAGGAGGACATTGTAGTATTGGATAAATCTGAAGAGAGTTGTCCGGATTGTAATGGTGATATGGTTGTAAAGTTGGGTAGATATGGTAAATTTTTAAGTTGCTCTAAATTCCCGAAATGCAAAGGGATGAAAGGGTTAGATGTTGAGAGTCTGGATTCGGACAAATACGCGACACCAAAATCTTGTCCCGAATGTGATGGGCCTCTGTCAATAAAAATTGGTAAGTTTGGGAAGTTTTGGGCTTGTCAATCTTATCCTGATTGTAAGGGAACAGTACCTTTATTATTAAATGAAGAATGCCCTGAATGTAAGAAAAATTTGGTTGAAAGGCAAGGTAAGTGGGGGAAGTCATTTATCGGGTGTAGTGGATATCCTAATTGTAAATATATTAAGAAAAATAATTCTTAATTCAGTCTTTTTTAATTCCCGTGAGCTATTTTGAAGATAGTATGCTTCCTAGGGAAAAATTTTTTAAAATGGGGATAGATGCACTTAGTAATGAGGAATTGGTATCCATCCTTATAGGGAGTGGGATACAGGGGTTAGATTTTTCTTCTTTGTCTAGAAAGGTTTTAAAGAAGTTAAAGAGTGGAAATGTCTCATTCAAAGATCTAGAAGATATGAAAGGCTTAGGGGAGGTCAAAAGCATTCAGATATTATGTTCTATTGAACTAGGTAGGCGTATATATGCTCAAAAAAATGAAAAGGTAGTTGTTTCTAATAGTGAAGAGGCTTTTAAAGAACTAAGATATTTAATTAAAAAGAAGCAGGAATATTTGGTTTGTTTGTTTTTAAATGCTAGGTATGAACTTTTGAAAAAAAAGATTATTTCTATTGGTACGGTAGATGGTCTTAACATTTCTGTTAGAGATATTATAGTTTCTGCGTTGGATCTTAATGCTGTATATGTGATTCTTGGGCATAATCATCCTTCTGGAACTTGTAGCCCAAGTAGAGAAGATTTAATAGTGACGGATAATATTATGAGAGGTTTGGATCTTGTAGAGATTAGATTAATAGATCACATAATAGTGGCGGAAGACGGTTGGGAAAGTATCCCGCAACAGGAAGCTTGTAGTAAGGAGGGGAAAGACCTTTAGCCCCTTTTTAATAAGACTCACTACACTAATGAGGTGGCTTGTAGTACTACTTCCTTGACTAATTTGTGTGTTGTGTCTAAACTAGAGGTAGCCTGTGTAAGGCTCTTGTTCGTAGACAAGTTTCTTATGATTCTTGTCTTGGGAGATGGCTCTCTCAAAACTTTATGATTTTCGCGAGGTCATATTGTTATCGAACAGCAGAAGCATAAAGTACTTTAGCTCTTTTACACCAGGTGTTTTGTATCACCTGTAATTTGGTCCTTACATATACGAAAGTATATGTAACCGAGGTAGAAATTAATTTTTCTATCTTTGCAGTGGCAATCCCACTGAGGATCCAAATTTAAATAGACTTTTCTTTATTTAGGATTTTTTAGTCCTATTTATTGAAGTCTTAAATACAAAAAAGACCCGCGGTTAATATTGCGGGTCTTTTTTATTTTTCCCCTTCACTTTGTTGCAGATTTTTGTTATTATTGTCCCTGAATATATATCTCATACCCTTAACTTTCTTGGGATTGTTTTTTCCCTTAAGGGTAGTTGTTAAAAAGAAAGGATTTTTTATGGCTACAAAAGACAAAAAACAAAGTACATCAGTAGAGATACCCTCTTTGGAGACTTTTTTAAAAGCAGGAGCTCACTTTGGACACAGGACTAGTGCTTGGCATCCTGCAATGGAGGAGTATATATATGGACAGAGAGACGGTGTACATATTATTGATATTATTAAGACAATGAAGTGTCTTAAGGATGCCTTAGTCAAGATAGAAGAATCGGCGGATAAAGGGAATATCCTTATTGTTGGTACAAAAGGGCAAGCAGTATCTGTTGTAGAACAAGTTGCTACTGAGTCTGGTGCATTGTATATTAATAACAGATGGCCTGGTGGTTTATTCACGAACTTTAATGTTATTCAGAAAGGGCTTGAGAGGCTAATCAAACTTGAAGAAATTTTAGCTTCTGGAGAAGGTGATTATACGAAGAAGGAATATTTGGTTATGCAAAGAGAGGTTGATAGGTTAAATAGGGTGTATAAGGGTGTGAAGTTTATGAAAAAATTACCTGAATTGGTTATAGTTGTAGATAGTAAAGTGGAGAACATTGCTATAAGAGAGGCATCTATGGTTGGAGTACCCGTAATTGCCTTATTAGATACAAATTGCGATCCTTCATTGGTTGATTATCCAATTCCTGCAAATGATGATTCTATTAAAAGTATTACTTTGTTTTTGGAAACCATGGGGGAAGCGATTAAGAAGGGTAAGAAATCTCAGTTGCTTATTGGTACAAGAAAAAATTATCAAGCACAACTGGATTCCATGCATAAGGAGTATGAAAATAGAATAGCTAGAGAGAAAGCTATGGAAGAAGAAGAGAAGCAAAGAGTTAAAAGGCTTAAAGTGGGCTTAGAGGTTTCTAAAGAAAAAGAATCTACTTCTAGCTTAAGTTCACAAGAAGAAGAAAAAACTACTGCAAGTGAAGAAAGTATAAAGGATTTAGGGTTGGGTACCAAAATAGAAAAAGCATTAACAGATGCTGGGATTACAACATCTACTCAGCTTAAGTCGAAATCCAAGGATGAGTTATTAAAAATCAAAGGTGTCGGAGAAAAGGCTGTAGAAACGATACTTAGTTCTCTTAATAAATAATTTTTGTAAAACAGGTTATGTCTAAAATTAGTATTTCGGATATTAAAAAATTAAGAGACAAAACTTCTGCTGGACTAGGTTTATGCAAAGAAGCGCTTCAAAATTGCCAAGGTGATATGAAAAAGGCGGAAGAGTATATAAATGAGAGAAGTGATGCAATAAGTAGGCTGCATGATGTTACGGGTGCAAAGATAGGTTTATGTAAAACTGCATTTGAAGATGCTGGTAAAAACTTTGAAAAAGCTGTGGAGTTAATTAAGGAACGTGGATGGCAACGTGATACTTCAGAGGATGGTGATAGATGTTCTAGTGCTAAAGATGGTGTTATTAGCGCCTATGTTCATGGAACAGATCAAAAGACCGTAGCTCTGACAGAAGTTATATGTACTACGGACTTTGTTGCTCGTAATGATAATTTTAGGAATTTTGCATATGAAATTGCGATGCAGGTTGCTGCTATGAAACCACAATATGTAAGTAAAAATGATATCCCCGAAGAGGAAGTTCAAAACTTAAGGAGAGCTTACGAAAAAGAGGCTAAGGAAGAAGGTAAACCGGAGGATAAGATTGAGAAGATTGTAGAAGGTAAACTAGAGAAACTTTACAAAGAAAAATGCCTTTTGGAACAAACTTGGTTTAAAGATGATTCTAAAACTATTCAAAATTTGCTAGATGAAAATGTTCAACAATTGGGCGAACCTATAACAATTCGTAGAATTTTAGTCTGGCAACTAGGTGAATAGATAAAGATGTTTTTGATATAATGTGTTATGAATGTGGAAGAGCTTAAGAAAGAAATAGACAAAATTATAGATTCGATGGTAGAAGACTTTGCTAAGTTTAGGGCTGGGCGAGTAGGTCCTGAGTTAGTTGAAAACATAAAGGTCGAAGTTTATGGTAGTTTAATGCCTTTGAAGTCGCTGGCTTCTATTAATGTTTCAGACGCTAAATCTCTACTAGTTCAACCTTGGGATAAAACTACGATAGAAAATATAACAAAAGCTTTGATTTCATCCGATATGGGTTTTTCTGCTTCTAATGAAGGTGACAGTATACGAGTCTCTGTACCAGACTTAACTGAAGAAAGAAGACAGGAGTTTGTGAAAATTGTTAAAGATAGGGCAGAGACAGCAAGGGTTGCTGTTCGCAACGCTAGGCAAAAGGCTATAAAATCTATACCAGAGGGCATATCTGAGGATGAGCAAAAAAGAATGAAGGAAGATATAGAGGACAAAGTTAAGGAGGCTAATAATAGGATTGCAGAAATTAGAGATAAAAAAGAAGAAGATTTAATGACGATATAACCTTTTTATCATGGAAATTCTTTTAAATATTGTAATAATCATTATAATACTGGGTATTATTATCCTGGTTCATGAGCTAGGGCATTTAATAGCTTGTAAGCTCACTAATGTCTATGTGGAGGAATTTGCTATTGGTCTAGGTCCTAAGATTTATTCCAAGCAAAAGAATGAAAACTTATATAGTGTTAGGTTATTACCGTTAGGTGGTTTTAATAAAATTAGAGGAGAAGAGTTTGAAGATGAGGAGACAGAAGCTCGGCAGGATCTTGATCCTAGAAGTTTGAAGAATCAAACATCCGGAGTAAAAGCTTTCATATATCTTTCGGGCGTTTTAATGAATATCCTTTTGGCGGTTTTCATTTTTTATGCATTTTTAATATCGATGTCTTTTCAATGGCCTATAGATCCGGATTTTAAAGACTTTGGTCCTGTATTTGGGGAAGTCAAGTCTGAGGCTCTGTTAGATAATGTCGCCTATTCAGATCTTGTTGAGGGAGCAGGGGCTGAGCGAGCTGGTCTACCAGATGAAGGATATATTAAATCTATTAATGGTAGTGAGATAGACTATTCCTATCAAGCAATTGAAAAATTTGCTGAACATACTGATGATGAAGTATTGGTAAATGCTTGTTCAGAGGAAGATGAATGTAATGAGTATGTTGTAGAAGTTGACGAAGAGGGTAGAATAGGTATCGTTCTTTATTCCAATTACATTTCCTATGTGCAATATTCAGGAATTGAAAAACCTTTTGTTGGGTTTGTTCATATAGTAAATTGGGGACAATTGATAGGTATTGCTTTGGGGGATATGTTTTCAGAGGCTGCAGAAACTGGTGACTATGAGGAATTGAGTACTAGTGTTGCGGGTCCTGTTGGACTTTATGTAGTCGTAGATTATATTCGTGAAATGGGGATATGGCCTTTGGTTGATATTACGGCTAATATATCTCTTTCTGTTGGTATTATAAATTTGCTTCCGATTCCTGCTCTAGATGGTGGCAGGGTCTTAATGCTATTAATGGAAGTTGTAAGTGGAAAAAAATTGAATAGGCAGTTTGAGATGTGGGCTATTCAAATTAGTTTCCTACTTCTCTTGTTGTTAATGGTAGGTATAGTTTTTAAAGACATTATTTATTTTGAAACTCTGCAGGATCTCTTTACGTAAATTACTCTTGTGCTATAATTTTTGTGTATTTCTAGATATTTAGTATTTTTTTCTATGTTTATTTCTAGAGATCCGAGTTCTACTTGGTCGTCCGAAAAGTTGTTTATTCTAGTGACTATTGCGGCAGCTGTAGGGTTAGGAAATATTTGGAGATTCCCTTATATTGCTGGTGAAAATGGTGGTGCTGCTTTTATTCTCGCTTATCTAATTTCCGTACTATTTCTTGGTATTCCATTAATGATTTTAGAGCTTGCGGCTGGTAGGGCGGAGAGAGGTAGTCCTGTCCATACTTTTAGAAATATTTGGAGAAAGGCTGCTCCATTTGGGTGGTTAATTGCAATTCTTACACTTATAATTACAAGCTATTATCTTGTTATTACGGGTTGGACTTTAGGATTTGCTGTAGATAGCTATACTGGAGATATAAAGAGTTTTTCTGACTTCACAGATGGATATGCTTCTGTTATTTACTTCTTTATAGTTGCTGCAATAGTTGGTGCTGTTGTAGCTATAGGGACTAATGCTATAGAATATCTGTCGAAGCTTCTAATGCCTGTCTTGTTCCTTAGTGTTATAGTATTGATAATATATAGTTTGAGTTTACCTGGTAGAGAAGAGGCTTTTTCTTTTATTTTTTCTCCTGATTTCTCTGCTTTATACAATCCCACCATATGGCTCTTGGCTTTTGGTCAGGCTTTCTATTCTTTGGCGGTTGGTCAAGGTTACTTAATTACCTATGGTAGTTTAGCTAAGCGTGATGTAAATTTGCCTCGTTCTTCGGCTATTATTGCTTCTGTAGAAACTTCTGTAGCTCTTTTGTCTGGTATTATGATTTTTCCTCTTGTTTTTACTTTTGGTTTGGATCCGGGTGAGGGTACGGAGCTTGCTTTTACAGCTTTGCCTTTTGCTTTTGAGAATATGCCTTTTGGTGGTGTTTTAGCAATTATTTTCTTCACTTTGTTTTGTTTAGCTGCTATTAGTTCTTCGGTTGCTGGTTTTCAGGTTGTTAAAACTGTAGTTAAACAGGAATTAAATTTATCAAATATTAAAGCTACACTTCTTTCTTTTGTTCCTATGCTTCCTTTGGGTTTACTTTCTGCTATTAGTTTTACTCCAATTTCTTTTGAGGTTTTGGGTAGGCCTTTTTTAGAGGTCCTAGATCTTTTTGCTGCTAATCAGATCGTCGTTATTTGCGGTGTTGTAGGTGGCGCTATTATTGCTTGGAAGATTCCTAAATCTGAGATAGTAGAGGGTTTTGGTTTTAGATGGAGGAGGTTGGCTTGGTGGACAGTACATGTTGCTAGGTATTTACCTTTCCCAGCTGCTATTCTCTTAATAATTACTTGGGGTGTTTAGTTTGCCAAATTCAATTTTTTTTGATAGACTGAAAAACGTAAATTATTTAATTCT
>PWFU01000053.1 GCA_003554185.1 Candidatus Dojkabacteria bacterium | reverse complement strand
TAGGCAGGATATTTTTAATATCGAAATTCTCACGATAGGCAGAATCGGACGTGTTACCTGATTCTGCTTTGATCAGAGCTGAAAGACCTTGTCCCAATGGTTGATTTTTTCTCTTTTTCATTGGCTTTATTTAAAAATTTATATTTATATTTTACCTTAATTTCTTTATAAATTCATCAGCGAGTTTTCTGTAAGCCTTGGCACCAGATGATGAGGGATCGTATTGTAGGATAGTTTGTCCATGTGATGGAGCTTCGGATAAGCGCACGTTTCGTGGAACGATAGTTTTCAAGACTGTATCTTTGAAGTATTCTTGTACATCAGAGACGACGTTTTCAGACAATTTGGTTCTACTGTCAAACATCGTCAATACAATTCCTCCAATTTTCAGATTAGGATTAATAGATTTCACGATTTTAGTTGTTTCCATCAACTGTCCAAGACCTTCTAAAGCAAAATATTCGCACTGAATTGGAATGAGTAGGTTGTCTGCTGATGTTAGGGCGTTTATTGTTAACAAACCTAGTGAAGGAGGGCAATCAATAATTATATAATCCATATCCTCTTTAAAATCTTTGAGAGCTTTTTTCAGAATAGTCTCTCTTGAAAGCATGTTTACCATCTCGACTTCTGCTCCCGCTAGCGATAAATGAGAGGGTACTAAAAAAAGATTATCTGTATCTGTTGGTACAAATACTTGAGATATTTTATCTCCGTTTATAAGGACGTCGTAGATGCTTTTGTAGGGCGGTTTTTCATCTTGTGTCCATGCTTCTTTGAGATAGTTAGAAGTAAATCCAACTCCAGAAGATAAGTTCGCTTGTGGATCTAAATCAATCAGCAGGACTTTTTTGCCCTTCTGAGCAAGCGCAGCACCTAAATTCAATGCGGTAGTGGTTTTTCCAACTCCGCCTTTTTGATTAGCAATTACTATTGTTTTCATGTTAATAATCTTGAAAACCTATTTCAGGATGCTGAACTAATCTAAAATTTTCAAAAGGGAAATAAACCAAAAATGCCTTCCCTTTTATTTTCTCTCTCTCTATTGTACCAAATTCTCTTGAATCATAACTACTAGCTCTGTTATCTCCCATCGTGAAATAGTGTCCGGTTGGTATATTAACGGAGCCTCCTTCATAGAGGAAATCACCACCACTTGTGTAAATTGAGCCATCCAGATACGATGTTTCGTCAAGTTTCCTGTCGTTAATATAAATTTTTCCATCTTTCAAAGATATTGTTTCTCCAGGTAATCCAACCACTCTTTTGATGTAATCTACAGATTCAGTGTATTCATATATAACGACATCTCCTCTTTTAGGGTCAGCGAAATTATATGTAATTTTATTTCCGATTAAATATTCTTCGTGTTGAAAATTTGGATACATCGACTTACCCATTACTTCGTGGGGAGTTGCAACAAAGAGATAGAGAACAATACTCAAAGCTAGCGCTATGATGATTGCTTCTACAGTATTAAATATGAAATTGGATACCGAGCTTAAAAAATTCGAGAGGAACGCATAAGAATTGTTATTCTGTTTTTCTTCGTACATAAGTTTTACTTTAGGCAGATATTAAAAATACCGCTACTGGGAATCGAACCCAGGTCTATAGGATGAAAACCTATTGTCCTAACCACTAGACGATAGCGGCTCTATTAACCAATGTTGGAGATTGTACACTATTTCCCTTATTTTGTTAAGAAATGTTGTTCTTCGTCCAAAGTCGCTCGCTTGTATGTATTTGTATCAATATCCCAAATGTATATTCTGCTACATTTGCACTGGACTATTTTTTTGTTTTCAGTTACGTCTTTCAAGTTGTTACATTTTTCTAAATTCATGGTACAACCTGGACAGAGATTTTTTTTAATGAGCTTGACTTGAATTGGTTTTAAAACCTTTTTTATCATACAGACTTATTCAAATATTAAATAGCTTCACGTACAAAAATGGTGCCGAGGACAGGAATCGAACCTGCAAGGGATATAATCCCACGTGGTCCTAAGCCACGCGTGTCTGCCAGTTCCACCACCTCGGCTAAAACCTAAGTATTATATCGTTTTTTGAAGATTATTGCTATATTTAAGCGGAATCATTACCGACAGTGTCGCCGTGTACTTTGATATACCCATCTTCTGTGAAAGGTGCATTTGCTAAAACTTCGCTTTGTTCTAGGCCTGGTTTAACTTTGTCTTCTCTCAGCATGGAGAAAGATATCTCATTTAACTTTCGAATTTTTATCTTAATACCAGTATCTTTTTCAAATGAATCTAGTGTATCAACAGAGGAGATAATTGTCTCCATATCATTGCTAAACTGTTCGATTTCTTTTTCAGTGAGTTTAATTTTAGATAGAGAAGCTAGTTTTGCAACCTCTTCTTTTGTCATTTTAATTTTTTTCATAGGATTACTACTTTTTTATTAACTTATCTAGTGTATTTTTCGCAGATTCTGGATCTGCATTACCTTTAGTTAGTCTCATCAATTGACCTATTAAGAAACCCATCGCATTATCTTTGCCTCCAGCATAGTCACTAACAGCTTGAGGGTTTTCATCTATGACTTGTTGCGCAAATTTTTCTAATTCTCCTTCATCTGAAATCACTTTGTTGTCGTCACTATCCAATAATTCTTCCAGAGGTTTATTTTCCTTCAGAGCTTTATTCAGGATTTTTTCTGCTTTACTGTTTAGAATCTCTTTTTTCTCTACTTTAGTTATTAATTCTCCTAAACTTGCTAAATCTAAATTTAGCTCATTTATACTCATATTTGCACTATTTAAGTGTGAGAAAATTGGCCCTATGAGCCAATTAGCAGCCATTTTAGGGGATTTTACATAGCCAATTAATTTTTCGTAAAATGCAGCTGTTTCCTTATTTGCTGTAATAACTTCGGCATCGTATTGGGACAGATTATATTTTTCTGTATATCTTTTAATTTTTGTATCAGGTAATTCAACTAGAGACTTTTCCACATCTTCGAGGACTTCTTTTGTTATTTGGATAACAGGTATATCGGGTTCGGGAAAATATCTGTAATCTTCAGCAGTTTCTTTTGATCTTTGGAATTCGGTTATTCCTTGTTCTGCATTCCACCCTCTGGTTTGCTGTGTTATCTCCTCTTCATTCTCAATTAATTCTATTAATCTATCAATTTCGTAATTAACGGATTTTTCCACCGCTGAAATAGAGCCAATATTTTTAACTTCGATTTTAGGATTTAATTTATTCTTTCCTGTAGGTATTATGTGTCCTTGCTTGTATTGCCAGGTACCTTTCTTTTGTACAGAAATATTAGGTTCACATCTCATCTGTCCTTTCTCCATGTCTGCATCTGAGATGTTTAAGTATCTTGCGATTTGTCTAATTTTCGCTGCGTATTCCTTGGCTTCAAAACCTGTCTTAATCATGGGTTTTGTAACAATTTCAATTAATGCTACTCCAGATTTGTTGTAATCTATGAGAGAATAATTTTCTATATGTAGTGACTTTGCTACATCTTCTTCCTGATGTATTCTTTCAATCTCTATTTTTATATCTTCCTCATCTTCATTTTTTATTGTTACATGGCCATTTGAACATATTGGATTATCATATTGACTTATCTGGTAGCCCTTAGGTAGATCAGGATAGAAATAGTGTTTTCTATCAAATCTCATCTTTTCAGCTATTTTACAATCTGTAGCTAAACCAAGTAGTATGCATTTTTCTATCGCATTTTTATTCGGGACAGGTAAAGCGCCAGGTAAACCTAGACATACTGCACAGACCTGTGAATTAGGTGTTTTTTCAAAGTATTCAGCATTGCAAGGGCAAAACATCTTAGACTTGGTTTTAGTTTGTATGTGGATTTCCAGTCCTATAATTACATCATATTTTCCCATGTGGCCATTATATCAAGATTTTAACTATAATTAACATCTCTTACAGATATTTTGTCTGTATTTTCATCTTTCTCTTTTTCTTTCAGTATATAGTAGGTTTTCTTGTTATTCCCTTTTTTATCAAGATAACCTGCCTCTACTAATTCTTTGATGTCTCTGTAAGCGGTCATAAAAGATACTCCCATTATATTAGTACACTCAGACCTATTGATACGTTTGTTTTTTTCTAGGTATTCTAAAATTTTCTTCTGTCTGTCATTTAAATGATCTTCTGATTCTGCCTTCTTTTGCGTGGTTTTTTCAAAAAGTGATTCGTAGTTTTGTCTCAACCTTATTGATTCTAATGATAAAACATAAAGGATACCTTCTACAAAGAGTGTTTGATCTTTCTTTTCTTTAGACATTTTAAAAATTGTAGGTATTTCGTTTGAGATTGGAGCTATTGCCTTACTGGTGCAGAATGTATTATCTGAATTGTATCCAAATTCTTTCAATACACATGAGAGTGTAAGTAAAGAGGTGATTTGATTTCCAGCAAACATAGGGGCGTTGTCTATGAATTCATACAGTAGAAGGCTTGCCTGAATTAATTTGTTGTAATTATTTTTGTTAGAATAAATCCAGGTTGTCAAATCATTGAAGTAGTTTTCTGATATTCTTTTAGGATAATATTGTTTGTACTTATACCATGAATCATATATTTCATTAGGTTGTTCGGAGAATTTCCTAAATCTGCCAGTTTCCCAACTTTCTAAAAGATCTTTGAGCAAAAGTTTGTTTAGATGTGAAATTAATTCAGAAGAGACAGGTATAAAAGTTGATGATTTGTATGATTTAATAAATTCTTGTGTACTACGGTAATTTTTTAATATCTTGTATTTAGGTATGTCTAATCTGCCTCGTTGGATATCTAACGCTTGTGAGTATCCTACCGGTATATTAATAATTTCGCTCAATGCTTGGATATCTTCCGCATGTAATTTTTCATAAAGTTGCTTTC
>PWFU01000051.1 GCA_003554185.1 Candidatus Dojkabacteria bacterium | reverse complement strand
CCGATCTAGGACCAGCCTCCCCCCTCTCATCAAAACTCCTCTCAGTTGTTATAAAATATATTGTTACAGGTATTAAAAAAGCTAATAAAACAATAAAAGAAATTAAAAAAGTCTTTTTGTGAAACCTAAAAAAAATCTTCAAACCTCTAAACATTTCTTTATATTATTAAATTAGTCTAATAACACTATATCACATTATTCTCCCTCAACAACCAATATAACTTTGCACATTTACCATTAGATATTTTTAATACACTCTAAAAACCTCTTTTTAATAATGAGCATTCTCATACGATCTTGATCTATCCTGCCAACAATCAAATGCGATCGCGCATATCCGATCGTACTTTTACATTCTCAATATCCACTGATTTCGATGAAGCAGAATCTTTTATAATAAAGACAGATGAAAAGAGAAAAGCCGCCCCTAAAACAGGTAAAAGAGTTTTAAACATTGAAGTCTCTGGCAAACCAACCTCCTCATCATAAGGATCTGGGTCCGTAGGCCCAACAACTACACCGGGATCCTCAGGTTCTTCTTCTGGAAGAGGTTCTTCTTCCGGAGGAGGTTCTTCTTCTGGAGGAGGTTCGGTAACTGTATCATCAACGTTATATATACCCTGAATCTGCCCTACAAAAGTAGGGTAAGCGTCTACATCTCCTGTCAGAACAACCTCGCCAGAACCCGTAGACTCGAAAGTAACGGTACTTACAACCTTCGGTTCATCAAAAACACGCTCATCATCCGGAGGAATTAAACAAAAGACAGTAAACTCAGAAGGACTTGTTGCCTCTGGACAATCAAGTTTACATGCATCAATGTTTCCTGCTTCATGGTACTGATATTCCAGAGGCCCGTCTATTTCAATATTAATAACCATTCCATTAAACTTCTCCCCCTTTGGATCTATCATAATATCGATTTTGGGTTGTCCCGATAATGTTCCTTCCGAAGGCTCAAAATAAGCTTCGCCCGGATAAGCTAAAACTGAAGAATTTGCAGAAAAAACAAAGACGGCAACTAAGAAAACAACTGTTAAAAAATATGAGCTTTTTAAAAACATAAATTTAATAGTCCAAATTATACTGCCCATCGTTTCCATCATATAAATATTCTCCACTATCAAGTACATCCTTAAAAGATATAAAGAATTCACCAGACTCAAGGGCATTAAACTTGAGTGTTGCGAAGATATCTCCAGAGGAGACAGATACCTCACCATCTTCTGTAGGTGGTATCAAACAATACAACGCTAAATCGGCATCTCTTTGAAGTTCTTCACCCTTAATCTCTTTAACCATACAACCTTCTATATCACCTTCTTGAAAAGATTCGTACTCGGCGGGACCTTCAAAAGACATTAATAAAGTGAAACCCGCAGCATCATGAACATCCTCATTTACAAGAACATCTATTTCAAAAGTATCTTCTCGAACCTCTTTAGACTCTGGAGCAAGAGCATAATCTACACTCCTTTCATCTCCTACTTCTTCAAACACCCTAGAGACAACATCTTCATCCTCAACACTCTCCTCGTCAAACTCCTCTTGCAAGGGACCCCAGATTGTTTCATTTAGCCAATCTCGTTGAAAGAATACAAGCCCAATGAGGGCTAAAAAAACCAACAAAGCAAGGCAAAATAAGCCTATTTCAGTTTTACTAAATTTTGTATTGCTCATAAAAATAACTAATAATTTTAAATTACAAAAACTCTAAAAAGCTACCATAAAACACTCGGTAAGCAACTAAACCTACCCTACCATCATTTAAAAAGTCCGCAGCAACCATATCCCTTTCAAAATCCTCTCCTGCTGTAAGATAACCTTCAAAGTACTCAGTAAACTTACTATAATCCTGCATTCCAACATCTCCAGAACGAGTTAAATCTCCTGGCTCACATCTATCTTTTGGGCTACAAGCGCTAAATGCAGGACAATCATTATGTGTACCACAGGAACCATAATAACAGTTAGACTCCGGGTCACAAAGAGCCAAAGTATCTCTTTCACCATCAATATAATCCTGTAACATATCAACATCAGCCTGCTCCAAAGTCCCACTACATGTCACATCTGCAATTTTAAACTCTTCTTCTGTAATATCGTCAGGAATATTCTCTTTACTTAAACCTATCATACCTTGGAGACGCTCCACATCAGCCTCACTGACAAATCCCCCTTCATCAGCTATATCACCGTAAGGTGGACATGGACTAATACGTTCTCCATTTTCTGGAGGCGGAGCTGTAGGATAATTATCACGCAAAAATCTTTCAGTCTCCTCCCTTGTCTCATATCTATTTTCACCCTGAATCCTAGTAAAATGAATATCTAATTCACCATCTTTACAAGTAGGATCCTCTATTGCAGCAGTACCACCTAATAATATATCACCATATTCTACTATTTCCCCGACTTCCTCCGGAGATAAGTCATCATTTATACGTTTCAATTCGAAATCGATATGATGATCACGAAAGAGAAAAGCACTTATATCATCATTTTGTATATGGACCACTCTTCGCTCATCATCGCCTGGATACCAATCATGTAAGAAATGTTTAGCTGCAGTTTCAGTATGATAACGACCAGAACCGTATATACGAGTAAAATAAATTGGGGATCTTGGATTTCCCATTACAGGAAATTCTTTCTCCAGAAATTCTTCCACTACTTCCTTTGTTTCATCTCTACCTGCACCATAAACCCTAGTAAAAAAAATTTCTAACTCACCATCCCCAGAACTCGGATCTTCAATTGCAGCAGTACCGCCTAATAATATATCACCTGACTCAACTATTTTAGCTACCTCTTCCGGATCCAAATCTTCATCTATCTCTTTTAAAACAAAAGGAAGAACATGATTCTCAAAAAGATCAGCGCTTTGCTTATCACTTATTGTATCTCCATCAACATAAACCACCCTTCGTCCACGCTCACCTGGATACCAATCCAAAAAATCTTTTACAGCATTCTCTGTATAATCACGGTCAGACCCATATGCACGTGTAAAATATGCCGGGGAACTAGGATTTTCTATAGCACCCGTACCACCTAATAACACATCACCTTTTTGAATCTCCGTTGGTGAACTAATTCTTTTAACTTCCCAATTCTTATCATAATCTTCATTTTCATGTTGATCAAAGTACTCTTTATTCCTTTCATAATCTGCTACCATCCCAACAACCCTACCTTCTTCTTGAGGCAACCTGGTATTTGGTCCACCTAATAACACATTCCCCCGACTTACCTCTTCCGGTGAACTAATTACTTCAACATTCCAATTCTGATCATCATGGTCATAAAAATGCCTTGCACTCTCGTCATAATCAGCTTTAACTCCTACGACCCTATCTCCTCCCACGTCTGCCGCCTCACGACGACGATCAAAATCCTCCTCAGAAACCATAACGTAAACCACAGCAGGTATTGCAAAAGCTAACAAAAAAACTAGAATTATGAGAAAGACTTTTTTCCTTAATCTAAAGAAATTTTTTATTTTTGTCCACATGGTAACAATTTTTAATTAATTTATGTTAACCCTACTTATTACAGCATAAAGCTAACGGTAATTCTTGTCAAGTACCTTATTTACTAAAAACAAATATGCCGATGATAGCGTAAATAATCTACAAAATGGAATAAACAATGCACAACCAGAACACAAGATAATAGGAATTAAATAAACTTTACTCAATTAGAAGCGGAAAGAGATTAAAAAATCTCCTAATTAGTACTATTCTAAATTTAAACAACTTGTTTTAAAGCTCAGGCAACTCTTCTATATCTTCCTCATCATCCTCTTGGTCCAAGATATCTAATGCAGATTCAAAATCATCACCTAAGTTATCAACATAAGTTTTTTCACTACTATCATCATCTGGAAATATATCACCCAGCTGAACATCGCTCATTGTATCTCCCCCACCATCAGCTTCTTCACCTCCTACACCTGGGATTGAATCATCATATTGCTCACTTTGAATACCGGCTGAACCCTGAGCTACACCAGCCTTAATTTTTTCTAGATAATCGTTAGCTTCATCCCCGTAAAGTTCAGTAACCTTAATAATTCTAGATGGGGCCTTACAAGACGAACAAAGTTTTGCCTGTTCTTCCTCCTCACCACAGTTACTACAAACATAATGAACAACATGAACACTAGTTAGAGGTTTAACAACCTTTTTATCATTCTTTTCCCCAGAGTTAGTAGAGGTCAAAATAAAAACTTTAAAAATAAAATAGGATCAAAGTTACCTCCAGAATAATATACAATGAATGTGTAGTCAATAACCCTATAATAAGCTAGCCATACTTAGGATAACAACATTTTTTATACTTCTTACCGCTTTCACATGGACAAGGATCATTTCTACCTATTTTAACCGACCTTTTTACTGGAACCGACCTCTTACTTTCACCTGATGCAGGTTTTTGAGCAGCATACGTTGCTGGTTCAGCTTTTTTCTGAGCTTTCCCCCTATCTTCTGGACTATTCTTTTCCCTTCTAACCACCCTTACCTTGAAAAACCGATTAACTACAGACCTATCAATATTAGCTAGCATTTCATCAAACATAGCAAAACCCTCATTTTTGTATTCAACCAAAGGATCTTTTTGAGCAATATTCCTTAGATATATACCCTCTCGAAGGTCAGTCATAGCATCTAAATGCTCCATCCAATGACGGTCGATGCTTTGAAGTAACAACATTCTAGAAAACTCACTTATAGCTTTAGGACCTATATAATATATGTGGTGAATAAAACCTACTAATGCTAGCAATAAATATTGATTGAGTTGATAATTACTGTCTTTTCCACTCACATCTCTAAAAAATTCTACAGAATCTTTGTGACCCAAAGCCTTACAAGAAATTTCTGTCAATTCTTCTGTAAGAATAGATTTTATTTGAGTTACAGTTTTGTGCTCCTCAATATTATCTATTTCCATATCATCAGCCAATTGAGAAGCAATTATAAAATTAATATGATCCAAGACTTTTTTTAATACCCATAAAGCCAAAGGATTATTTACTAAAGGAAAACTCCTTAAAGAATTTATCTCCCAAGTAGTTTCATCTTTAAGAGAAAATTTATCTAATTCCTCACTTACTTGACTAACATCTAAATTTTTTATGTCTTCTTTGTTGAATTTAGCTTTTTCACCACTCTTATTAGATTCAATAATATACAAAACCCTCCTCCTCAAACCATATACTATTTCTCTTTGCTGATTAAGAACATCATCAAAATCAACAAGTTTTTTTCTAATATCATAATTTCTACCTTCAACCTTTTTCTGAGCAGACTCTATTGTTCTACCAAGAAGACTTAAAGAAACAGGAGCAGAATCATCCATACCAGCTTTGCCCATAATAGCTTTCACATTATCTCCACCAAATAACCTCATTAATTCATCTTCGAAGGATACATAGAATCTAGACTTACCAGGATCTCCTTGTCTACCAGAACGACCTCTTAACTGATTATCAATTCTTCTTGACTCATGTCTTTCAGACCCAATCACAAAAAGTCCTCCAAGTTCTTTCACTCCTTCTCCGAGTGCAATGTCCGTACCTCTACCAGCCATATTAGTTGCTAAAGTAACCTGACCTTTTTGACCTGCTTCTGAGATAATTTTTGCTTCACTTTCGTGGTGTTTAGCATTCAAAACATTGTGTTTAATGCCTTCTTTTGAAAGCATTTCAGAAAGAATCTCAGATTTATCTACAGATGTAGTACCTACAAGTATAGGTTGCCCTTTCTCATTATGCTCTTTTATATCCTCAACTATAGCTTCAAACTTACCTTGTTGCGTACGAAAGACACTATCAGGTTCATCTTTTCTTACAAGTGGTTTATTTGGAGGTACAACAACAGTATCCAATTTATATATCTTCGAAAACTCTTCAGCTTCAGTTAAAGCAGTACCCGTCATACCAGCTAGATAGTCATAAAGACGGAAATAGTTTTGTAAAGTTATAGTAGCAAGAGTCTTTGATTCTTTTTGAATTTCAACACCTTCCTTTGCTTCTATAGCTTGATGTAAACCTTCACTATATCTTCTCCCGTGTAAAACCCTTCCTGTGAATTCATCAACTATTAATACTTCTCCATTCCTTACAATGTATTCATCATCTTTTTTATACAACTCCTTTGCCTTCAAAGCATTATCTATGTGGTAAGCGAAGCCTGCATCTTCATAAACATTCTCCTTACCTAATAACTTCTCTATCTTATCTATCCCCTCATCATTAAGTGATACTGCATGAGATTTTTCATCAACAACATAATCCGTATCTTTATCCAATTGTTTTACCAATCTAGCAAACTGTTTGTACATCTCATTTGAATCTTCAGCACCCTGAGAAATAATCAAAGGAGTCCTAGCTTCATCTATCAAAATGGAGTCTGCCTCATCAACAATTGCATAATGTAGTGGCCCTTGGACTCTTTCTTCAAAACTCCTAGCCATATTATCTCTTAGATAATCAAAACCAAATTCATTATTTGTACCGTATATAACATCACAAGCATATGCTTCTTGTTTTGTACATTCTATTAAATTAACGCCCCTCATATGATCGTATTTCATTCTACCGTCTTCTCCTTCCTGCTTCTTATCCCTTTCTTCTATTAGTTTCTTAGCCTCTTTCCCTTTTAATTTTATAGCTTCCTCATCACTAATATACTTGTACTGAACACCTGCATTAACAGCTCCTACTGAGATACCCAAAGAACCTAATATATGACCATTCCATTCTGCATCTCTACGTGCCAAATAATCGTTAACGGTAATGACATGAGCTCCCTGCCCCGTCAAAGCATACATATACAAAGGTAAATTAGCTGCTAAAGTTTTACCTTCACCTGTAAACAACTCAACAATCTTGTTTTCAAAAAGAAAATAGCCTGCAATAACCTGAACATCAAAATGCCTATGCCCAGCAACCCTATTAGATGCTTCTCTTACAACAGCAAAAGCTTCTGGTAAAACTTTCTTTAAATCATTCTTCTTCCTTTCTAACTCTACCTTCTTAGACTCCTTTGAAACGTCTATGAGGATATCTTCTTGAGATCGAGCCTCTTGAACATCTATACCCAATTCTTTTCTAAATTCAGATGTTTTTTCTGCAAGTTCTTGATCGGATAATTTAGATACTCCTTCTTCCAATTCATTAATTTCATCTAGTATTGGTTGAACTTTCTTAATTTGTTTTTCATTTGAGTCAAAGAGTTTAGATATATATTGAAACATAATCAAAACGGTATATATTAAATAGCCAGAATTATAATTGTATGGGAATAATTATTCAAATTTATTAGAATAAATTCCTTCATAGGATAACATAAATCCTAAGATTTAACGACCCAAAATATCTTTAAAAACAAGAAAGTCATTTTGGGAATATAGTACAAAGCGAATCTTCTCCAGGTTTTTTAAATTATCAACTTTCTTAAAAACTGTACCCAAAGCTACCTCTGCCGCATCTCTAAAAGGATAACCAAAAGCACCGGTTGATATTGAAGGAAAGGCTATTGATTCAACACCCTTTCCATCAGCAAGTTCAAGAGCATTTGCATAACAAGAAGAGAGTAATTCCTTTTCGGGCTTGTCTATACCATACCTAGGCCCAAGACAATGAATAACATAAGTGTTTGGCAAATTATATGCGTTTGTTAATACACATTCACCAACATCTATAGGGGCTAAATCCTTGCATTCCTCATAAAGTTCTGAACCTGCAGCTCGATGAATTACACCAGCCACTCCACCTCCAGGAGCAAGCTCACTATTAGCTGCATTTACAACAACATCAACATCATCTTGCCTTGATATATCCCCCTGCACACACTCTATATTAACTCCATTTTTCTCTATTCCCATACCCATTTATACCACAAATATTAATGTTCATAAATATACAAAGGGTTCTTAATCTAAAAGGAATATTATCAAAGAAATTATTTTTCAAAAAAGAAATTTGAAGACCCTACTATCAATAATAGTCATACTAATAATTAGTACAATACCTATTCTTGCTTCTACAGAAGGTAAGATGTTTTTAAGAGTTGATGAGAACAAAAATGTGTTTACAACTGACCTAGAAAAAGTCTTTGAAAGAGATATACAATCAAAAAATCTATACAAAGCAAACCTTCATCTTTATGACCAAAATGAAGGGAGAAAAGCCTTTGATATCATTGAGGATTTGAAGAAGAATATAGATGAGGATGATAGAGAGCTTAGTGTAGAAATAGAAGGAGACTTTTGCATAAAAAACTGCCCACCAAATAAATATCCAAACATTGAAATACATTATTCTTTTAACAAGCCTCCGAAGATAGAATTAAATGATGTTCTTTTTGAAAATGAAAAGGCAATATTTTCCTGGGAAGGTAGTGATAGAGATGGTAAGTTTCTTGAATATTTTTTAGAAGTAAATAGTGAAGAAAAAACATACAAAAGTCATTGGATAACTGAAACAAGCAAAGGAAAAATATTAGAACCAGGCAAATACACCTGGAGAGTAACTGTAAGAGATAATAGTAAAGTAAATAATGTTGTTAAATCTGAACAAAAATCTTTTGAAATAGAGAAGGCACCTCTTAAAAAACCAAAAATTCTTAAACCCAAAGATGAACTATTAACCAACGAAAAGGAAATTGATTTCATCATAGGAGGAAATAAAGGCGTGAAGAATGTTTTGTATATAAATAATGAAGAAATATACAGTACAACAAAAAAAGATATCAGAGAGAGTATAAAGTTAAAAACAGAAGGTATCAACAACATAAAAGTAGTGTCATATAGAGGTAAAGAAGAAGTAAAAGATCAAATAACTATATTCACCGATTGGACTCCCCCATCAAAACCTAATTTTGATTTAAAAGAAAAAGATAATAGTCTTTTGATCAAAATATATAACGAGAGGTATGAAAAAGCACATATATTTTTAAACAACGAAAAACTTAAAACTATAGAAAAAACAACAGAATATATAAATTTGATAAAAGAAATTGATGATGAAGAACAATATGAAATTGGCGTAATTTTGTTTGATAAGGTAGGGAATGAAAGTGAGAAAAAGACAAAAATGTTTTTACCATTTAAAGATAAACTTGGATATGGAAGTGGTACTGAAGGTGTAGCTAATATAACTCCTCCGGGATATAGTACATGCATATTGAAATATAATTTTACCTATGAAGAATTTGAATATAAAAAATGTAATTTAACAAAACCTCAATTGGTTGCAACTTTACATAAAACAGAGGACAAAGAGATTTACAAAATAAAAAGTTTAGGTGTATATAACCCCCATCTTAAGTTAATAATACACGTTTATGCTTGCACTTCAAATATTCAATGTAGTGAACAATATATCACCAGCTATAAAAAGAACACAATTCCATATAACTTGGGAAGGATGTATGTAGACAGGAAATTTGAAGCAGCAAACCGCTATGTAACAACTTCTGACCTAAGCTTTGAATCAACCATAGTAAATAGAGAGAATTTAGCAGGAAAAGAATTAACAACAAGATATTATTTAAATTTGGGTTTAACATTTAACAATACTTGGATAGATATAGCTGTACATTCACCTCATTCTAATGTATTGGAAATACCAGAACCTTTAATTATTAAGGAGGATAAATCAGAAGACCTTTTTAGATTCCCCTTTAGTAGATACATTGGAGTAACTCAATGGCACGGTTATACTGACTTCCAATCTCCTCACACAGGTATAGATTTTGGCTCTTACAAAGAACCCATATATGCCCCAGGAGATGGATATATCCAAGCTGTTGGATGGGATAATTATTATGGAGAATGCTTAAGTGGAGGTAATTTTGTCAGGATAGAACACGACAATGGTATACACACCGTCTATTTCCACCTCAAAGATTACAAAAAAGAAAATGGGAAAGAATGGCAAGTAGGTGAAAGAATACAAAGAGGAGAAAAATTAGGAACGTCAGGAAATACAGGTGCATTCAACTGCCAACCCTTAGGATATCATCTACACTTTGAGACAAGACAAAACCGCTACCAAAGTAGCCACATGAATCCAGTACCACATGTTGATGTTAATTGGGATAAGATACCTACCATTGACCACGAAAGATATCCAGGTAGATTAACAGGAGATAATCCACATCCAGGATGGTAATATGAAAGATATATGTACAAAAATAATCAAAATCTTCATCGTTTTAATACTCCTCCTCTTTTTGATAATTATAGTTATCTATATTTTTTCAAAAACAAATAATATAGATGAGGTAGAGGAAAGAATAGAAAACGAAGAGATTGAAAAAAACTATACACTCTACTACATCCCCAATTTTAAAAATCCTGAACAATTTCTTTGGTATAAAGATGATTTACTCATTGTTAGTAATGATGAAGTTTTTCAGTTCGATATTAAAAACAGAATTTATGAAAAAGTAGGTAGAATCAAAGAAAATGAAGGCGTTGGTATATATGATAATGAGGTAGTATATATGAGATTTGAAAATCATGTAATAACCTCCCCTGAAGAATATGCGACAGAGATAGAAATACTTTCTGAAGGTAGAGATAAAAAAATATTTGCAAAAAAATATCACGAGACAGTAAAACCATTAAAAATAATAGAAGAGGATTTAATATTAATAGACCATTATTTTAATTCTCCTGAGAGGACATACAAAGTTAAATTGGGAAATGGAGAAATTGAAAGATATGACATCCCAGAAATCTCTATACAAGGTACAGAATATATTAAGGTTTTTAAAGATAGCAAAGAAAAATTTAAAATACCAAGGTTCAACAACATAATATATGCCAAAATTCATTCAAGAAAAAATAAAGTCGCATTAATGGATGAAAAAGGATATATATGGTTATACATCAGGCAATAAATAAATAGACAAAAGCAGCAATCATTAAAATACAAAGAAATACCTTTAGGACAACAGCAACAACAATTGCAGCAAATGAACCAAAACCACTTTTTAATGCACTTTCGGGCTGTTGCTTAGCCATTATATATTCAAATAAAAATGCACCTAAAAACGGCCCTATTATCAAACCAGGGATATTAGCAAAAATCACACCAAGAATAGCACCAAGGATACCACCAAACATACCCCATTTACCACCTCCAAATTTCTTTGCTCCATAAGCTATCAAAAAATTATCTATAAGAGTAATTGCTATAGAAATAACAAAAGAAACAATAACAAACCAAAGAGGCATAGTCTCTAATCCGTAAACTATTGCAACTAAAAGTATAGCTATCCAAATAAGCCAGACACCAGGAATAGCAAGAGCTGTTAAAATAAGACCACCCAATATTAGGATAAACAAAAGAAAGAAAAATAAAACCTCACCAATTATTATCCACATAATTTATTAAAAACATCATATGTTACTTGAGCAGTATTATCCCAAGTATACCTTAAAGATCTCTCATAACCTATTTGAGCAATATCCTTGGTAAAGTTCTCCGCTATAAAAGCCTTAAACAAAACCTCACCAACTCGTTTTTCCTTAGTACCATCTACAAAAATTCCTCCTTCACCAACAACTTCTTTGTAAACATCACTCTCATGCACAACCACAGGTACACCACTTCTCATTGCTTCCACAACTGAAATACCAAAACCTTCGTATAGTGATAAGTGTATAAAAGCAAAAGCATTTTTCAATAATGAATACCTCTGCTCATCCTTATAAAAACCAGTAAAAACAACCTTATCTTCAATATCCAAAGAATTAATCAATTCGTGTAATTGATGTACTTCCTTTTTAGATTTATCAACAAAAGATTTACCGGAAATAACTAGATAAGGAGCATCAGAAAATTTAACCTCTTTTCTACTTTCAAGATTCTTTAAAAATTCATAATAACTTTTTATAACCCCCTCAGAATTCTTGCTCCTATTCACACCTCCTCCTAAATATATTAAATAGCCTTTTTCAAAACAATCGTTAGGCACTAAGTCAGAAATATCCCCCTCCTCCTTTTCAATATCTACACCTAGATGAGAAACCACCACCCTATCATTTGGATACTTTGGGAAATAATTTAAATAATCATCCTTAGTAACTTGAGAATTACATAAAATATATTTACATAATCTAGATTTACGCATAATTCTCCAATATTGATTCTTTCGAATAAGGTTAAATAACCAACCCCTTTGAGAATACATATTGAACCTAGCTAAATTCATATCATGAACAAATAAAACTGTTGGGATTTTTCGAGCTGGAAAATTACGCCAAAAATATGGACAGAAATATACACTATCCTTCCTTTTTATCTTCTTTATCCTTGGATAAAACTGAAAGAGGTAATAAAAACCATTCAAAAAATTATTTGACCTATATTTACCTAATCTAGAAACTTCTACATTACCATAATCCTTAATATAATCATCTAAAGTGGATTTTGTATCATCAAACAATAATAAAGTTATTTTCAAGTCAGAATAATTTTTCAAAAGACCCAAGACAACATTCTTAGTATACTGCCCTATACCATGGTAAGCCATCTCATCTTGAGTTGTTGTTGCATCAACTATTACATGCATACCCCTATTCTATCACGTTAAATATAAAAAGGGTTTTGTTTTTCAAATCAACCTCTTTTTCAAGATAAAAAGAATCCGCCTCCTTTAAGTCCTCTAAGTGTTCTTGCATAGGAAATTCTTTTTCTTCAATTTCAGAAACCAACAACCCTATCCTATCAATATCATATCTATCAACCTGAGACTTTAACCTATCAACATTACGAAAAACTAATTCATAGGTATTACTCCTTCCTAAATTTCTAAAATGATCTTTTCTAGGGACCCACTCCTTAAGCTCCCACCTAACTTCAGGATGAGAATCAGTATCCCCCCTATAAACCTTTGGCAACCAACACCAACCAGGGTCATTAAGCATAATTTTCTCTTCTTTATCAAAATGCTCTACCACCTCATGAACTTCATACTCCCTACCCCAAAGCATATATGTATGAATTTGATCTCGAGAATAAAAAAAGAATGAAATAACTCCAAAGGAGAAGAAACAAAGAGTTAAAACAAAGATATATCTTAAATAGTAAAAGATGTTTTTTCCTCTCGTTAAAAAACAAGAAAGCAAAAGAACTACTAAAACTAAATTCAAAACAGCCTTTATTAATACATACTCAGTTTCAAAAAACAAACCACCTATTATCATCCCCAAAGTAATTAAAAAGATTATCAAAAACCTCTTTTTATACTCCAAAAAATCTCTAAGAAAATACAAAAAAAATATTAAAATAACTGGAAGTATAGGAAACAAATACCTAGTAAAAGAAGCTCTAAAAAGAAAAACTAAAGAATATGCAAAAAACATAAAAGCAAGAGCCATTAAATCAAACCTCCTGTTTTTCTTAAAATCAGAAATTATAAATATACTAGTCAAAAGTGCAGGGAAAAATATAATTTCTGGGACTGACAAAAATGAAAAACTATATGGATAAAAAAGCTTGTTTACATAACCACTCAACACACCCCATACATTTTCAAAAACACTTGGTTCTTCTTGCTCCACTACCGTATCGTTATTATCACTATTATTACTATCATCCTCTCGAACATGTAAATCCTGAGTAGCCATATCCGTTTCAAAATGCCTAATATTATACTCAATACCAGATTCAGTAACAGGAAGAACAGAAAACAAAAACATATTTACAGGAACCAAGGTCGTAAACGACATTAGAATAACTAATACAAAAGAAGGGAAAAATGTTTTAAAACCTTCAGTTATTATTTTTTTAAGAGATTCAAAATTCCAACCAACCCATTGAGCAAAGAAGATATATATTAAAATACCAACTGAAACAATCAACATCACATATTCTTTTGCATCCAATAATAGGAGAAGGCATAAACCTAAAAGCCAAGAATTTCTTTTAAACAAAAGACAATATACTACAAGCAACAAACATAGAATCGCAGGGATCTCTCTCATATAGGTGGGGAAATTGAGTATAAATTGAAAATTTGTAAAAAGAAGTAGTGTACCACCCAAAGCCCAAAGATTTGATTTAAAAAGCTTTTTTAATATTACATAAAACAAATACAAAGATGCTAAACCAAGTAAAATAGTCCAAACAGCAGCAACTGCCAAAGATGGACCTGTGAATATGAAAGCAAGAGCTACAGGAATTTTAAAAAGAAAACCATGTATACCAACTGCATAGTTACCAATCCATTCAAAATTCTGAAAAACTTCAGACATTATCATTGTCTCCCTCAAATACAATGCATCATCAAGAGTCGGATTTTGAAAAAAGAGTACAGAAACACCTAGCAAAAAAGCAAAGGCAAGGAGTAAATAAATACCATATTTTTCTAAAAAATCTCTGATTTTATAAATCATAAATTACTTCAAAAACATAAATCTCTTTACCTTTCATATCCTGTTTTTCATATTTTTCTAACCACTTAGTTTCTTTAAAATCTTCTAAATATTCCTGATCTTGAAATGGAACATCCTCAAACTTAGACTTCATTAAAACAACATACTCTATATCATTTTCAGAAACATATTTCCAAAAATCCTCAACCTTATACAACTCTTTATTAAAAGCATATTTCTCACCATAAGTTTGTAATAGTGTTTTTTTTGGAACATATGGAGCTAACTGCCATTTCCATTCAGGCCAGCTATATGTCTGCCCAATATATACAGCCATCAAATCATATGATTCATGATTATTAATCCAGAATCTACTATCTTCTGGGACCATCTCCACAACATTATCTATCTCCCTATTATTACCAAATAGGGTGGAATGTTTTGCCTGCCCCTGAGTTGCAGCAAACAATACACTAGCTCCAAACATAGCTGCTACACACAACCCTATGGTAAAAATCTTAAACAGTAGATAAAAATCCTTACCAAAATTAAAAGGCTTCATAACAGATATAGCTATACAAGCAAATAATGAAAGTTCTAAGATAACTTTTTGAGGTACATATCCCATCTCAAAGAAAAAGCCAATTACTACAAAAACCAAGGTAGCTAACAATACTTTCATAAGAGCTCTCTTTTCATGATACCCATAATACAGGAAGTAAACAAAATATATTCCAACTACTGGAGCTATAGGGAGAAGGTAACGACCATGTGTTGCTCTTAATAAATATATTATTAGATAAACAAACATTAAGATTGGAAGAATTAAATCAAACTTATTAATTTCACTTAATTTCTTCTTCCAAGAATCCTTCAAAACCTTAAAACCCATATATACCGCAGGTAAAATAATGACTTTAGGAATAGCTAAGAATGAAAAGGTCCTTGGATAAAAAATCTTCCCTATATATGAAATAATTGAATTTAAGAAATTTAAAATATATTGTAAAAATATTGGATAGTCTTCAGAAACATAAAAACGAGGTGATTCTGTACCTCCCTCCAACAAATTTTGAGTGGCGACGTCCGCAGAAAAATGTTGTGTGGTATATTCCAAACCTGTATCCACAAGACCTAGGATTGAAGCCACAAACATATTCACAGGAATAATGCTTGTTGTAAACATCAGAACAATCCAAAATAAAGGGAGGATATATAGTTGGATACACTCCAAAATTATATACTTTATCTTTGAATAAAGCGTTTCATACAATCTGAAATATTTTATAACTACCCAAATAAAATACCCCGAGCCAAACATAAAAAATAAATATTCTTTTGCATCAAGTAGGAGTAATAGAACAATTCCTAGTACCCAGGGTTTCCAATTTTTTAGAATCCCATAAAGGAATAGAATGATAATCAAGAGAGAAGGCATTTCTCTAAGGTAGGTAGGAGTACTAAGAATAAAGTGAAAATTTGCCATTACAAAACCAGTTATTAGTAAAGCAGTAGCTTTCCAATTAAAAGCTTTTTGTAAAAATCTATAAAGAAAGTACCCTACTCCAGTAGCGATCAAAATATTATAAATAGTTAGCAATGCTACTGATGGGCCTGTAAATATAAATAATATTGCTGGAGGAATTTTAAATAGAAAGCCGTGTAATCCAACTGCATAATCACCGAACCAAATACCATTCTTAATCAATTCAGAAAGTAAATAAGTCTCATGTATATATATGGTCTCGTCCCTAATAGCATCTCTGTAAGTAGAAAAGAATAATGCAAATATAAAAAATGCTATTAAAAGAACATAAAAGACATAATCAATATTAATATTTTGTAAAAACTCTCTAATTTTCTTCATTCCTTCTAATTGCAAAATTATAAGATATTAGTAATAAGATTATATATAAAAATGATAAAGAAAAGGAATAAATACCCAAAGCAATATACTCATCGTAATAAACAAAACCTACCCAAAAAGAAATAATTATAGAAGAAACTGCGAAAAACTCCCAAATAAGTTTGTAAACCTGCTTACCAGTTATAAACAACACAGTTGAAAGAGGACTAACAATAAATCTCAAAAAGAATAACAACGTCAAAATCCGTATATAATCACCCGCAGGAGCCCACTCTGGTCCAAAAATTATAGGGACAAGAACTGGAGCAAAAATGAATAACAAAACGAAAGGAACGATAGAAAAGAGAGATGATTTCTTTAGAGTATCAACAAAGACCTTTCTACAACTACCCTTTTCACGATAATCCCTACTAGCCTTCTCCTTAAATGCATCCCTGATACCACCAGCTATCGTAGTTATGGGCGACTGCAAAACTCTTTGTGTCAAAGAATACTGACCGACTATCACACTGCCAAAAAAACTATTTAAAAGAAAATGAGGTAATTGCCTTGCAATCTCATTAAGAAAATCAGATGGCATAGAATACATTGGAAACTTTTTATAAATTTTAGCCAAATTAAACAACTCTTTACTCCTAGTAGATTTTCTGAATTTCAAGAAAGCTTTATGATAGAAAAGCAGAGCAATTAATAGAAATATCCCTATGCCATAACCTACAATATGACCTAGAATTAAACATAAACTCCCAATTTCAAAAAATGCAAAAGCTATTTTTAACAAAACAATGAGAGTAAATTTACATACCAAACCAGTTGCTAGTACCTTAAAAAGCTTTCTTCTAAGACCTAAATGGTACAAAGGTTCAAAGAGCCCTACTAAGAAAATACCAACAGGTATAAGATACAGAACTATAGATGGTACATCTAAATTCAAAAAAGAAGCTATAACATCACCAAAAAGAAAAACAACTAAGGATAAAATAATTAAGACAAAAGTATTGATAATTACAGAAATGGAAAACAATCTAATAACATCTTCCTCTTTCTTAGGCAATATTATTGCAATGTTGTATCGTCCATTAGATATAAATGAGACCACCCCTATTACAGCAAGAAATATTGCAAAAACACCAAAATCCGAAGGGGTATACAATCTAGTTAGGACAGGGACTAATAGTACCGGTATTACCTGTGAAAGTATCTTCCCTGTCGTAATGGTAACAAAATTGCCTCTATAAGAGCCCTCTGGGATATATTTAGACTTTAAAATACTAAGCGTATCTGTCAGCATGATTTAATTTTATCAATTACTACTTTAAATTTTTCTTCCCAATCAAAATTCTCTTCAGCATATTCCCTCATATATTCAATATAATTTTCCTTTTCGATGCCTTCAAAGAACTTAATAATTTCGGAGATATCTACGGGTTCGGGAGTGTTTTCTATTCTGTAAGCATATGGGAAATCTTCATCAACACCTGCCTCCTGATGTAGCATGATAAAAGGCAAGGACTTTGCACAATATTCCTTAGTCTTTAAAGAAGAAGTATTATCGGTCCCCTGCCTAAATATCCCTATAGCCGCAACCCCAACATCACAAAAACCATATATTTTATCCAAATCTCCACCAAATTTTTTACCATAAAACACTACATTTTTCCCTAAATCAAGCTTGTCAACTAAAGACTTTAAATTTTCTAATTCAGCTCCTTCACCAACAACATGAAAGATTACATTAGCTTTACCACCATTTTTATAATATTCATAAATTCCCTCTATTACCCTATCATATCCATGCCAAGGAGATAGGTTCGCGACTCCTAATAATCTTAAAGTATTCTCCTTTCTACCTTCATAATTTCGGGTATTAATATCTTTTATACTCACTCCGTTATCAAAAAGCACTGTATTCATATTAAAAACCCTCCCTATATTCTTCCTAGGAACAAAACAACAATCTACATATTTATATAGTTTTTTTCTATAAAATTTATCAATTTGTAAACCTAATTTTTTAAAAAAAGTTTTGGCTTTGTATTCTCCATCATAAGGATAAGAAGCTATTTCTATAAATATTTTTACACCAGACCTTTTCAAAGATTTCAAAAATTTAATTAAATTCCAATCTGATAAAGAGTATCTAATATATACACCATCATAATTCTTCTCATTAACAATCTTAAAAGCATTTGAATACAAAGCTTTCAACATATTAAAAAAACCTACTACCGGCAATTTCCTATATACAGCGAAAACCCTATCATCATCTAAATTAACATAGTTTATAGTACCATTCGTTGCATAGAGTATTTGTACATCAAGCCCCTGCTTTCTCATTGCCTTAACTTGTCCCCTTATCTTCGAAGCAACTCCAGATTCTTGCATTAAATTTACAGTCGTTATATATAAAACTTTCATATTAATTTCTCATAAATCTTAAGTATCTTTTTAACAATCTTTTTCCAAGAATACTGCTCACCTTTTTCTAAAATTTCTTTTTCATCCCATTTATTTTCTAATGCCCATACTATATTCTCCGCAAGTTTGTCAGAATCTTCTGGTGGAGCCAATTTACCATATTTCAATGAATCAATTATATCAGGAACCCCTCCAACCAATGTGCCGATAAATGGTTTACCACAAGCTAGAGTCTCAAACATAACAGTAGGATTTCCTTCAAAACGACTTGGAGAAACAAAAATTTTACAAACAGCAAAATATTCTACTAATTCCGAGTGTGGTCTTCTACCAAGAAATTTAACATAATTACCCAACCCTAACTCTTCCACCAAATCCTTTATTTCTGATACCTTAGAGCCCTCACCAATATGTAGAAGAAGAATATTTTTTTTCTTTTCAACAACCTTAGACAAAGCCTTTATTAAAATATCATAACCTTTTATTTCTTCCAGATTTCCAATAGACAGGATAATATCCCTATCTCTATAATCAAAATCCTCTTTTACTTCCTTTGGATAGAACAAATTAGTGGAATATCCGTTGGGCAAGACAGTAATATCTTTTTTAATACCCAAATCCTTAATACACTCTCTATTATACTCACTCACAGTTATCAATTCATCTGCAGAAGATAAAACTTCACCAAGCCTGTTTTTCCAACCCTCATCTCTAAAAGGTAAATCATAAATATCATACCCATGACCAGTTATCACCAACGGTTTATTATACTCCTCTTTAACTTTCATACCAGCATATCCTGCAGACCAAGCAAAGTGTGCATGTATTAAATCAAAGCTTATATTTTTCTTCTTAATAATGCTTAATACCTTTCTGGCATGTAATTTACCAACCATTTTATACACGAAGTTGAATGGAAGATACCACAGAGGCACGAGAATAACTTCAACATTATCTGGTTTCCCTTTAAGATCAATAGCATATTTCTTACTATACTTTCTTCTTGATTTAAAAAAATTTAAAGGAATAATATTTCCTAATTCAGCAATAGGTTGATGCCTAACTAAGACATAAACTTTTT
>PWFU01000062.1 GCA_003554185.1 Candidatus Dojkabacteria bacterium | reverse complement strand
TACTGTTGTGATCTAAAACACCGTTGTTGAAGCGCCAGCTGTGCGGGTAAATATCTTCCCGGTAAGCATCGCTCCAGAGATAGATTTCATCATAGTCGCTTTCGTTTTCACTTTCCGCATTGGCCGCCAGGGAAAGGGTAAACCGATCACCCACCTTGAAGCGGGATAGGTCGCCAAAATTCATAGCTTTAAAGGTAAGTCCTTCCCCGCAGTCAGTAAAAAGCTCCAGGTTTTCATTTTCCTTGCCGAGGCAGATTTCATCAGTATACTCGTAACGGTAATTGCCTTCCCGGTCATAGATATGAGCCTGGGCACGGAAAGTTACTCGGCTGGAGTCTGTTTCAATTACGTCAAAAAGCACGGCCGCATTCTGCTTCTGATCATCTTCGTAGGAGATAGTATCCAGGAAGTCGGCATAATTATCCCCTTCGCCCATGTCCTGGAAATAGTAGCCGGTAACCAGGGCAGAAGCCACATAGTCGGTGGTGCCGTGATGATTTACTTCCAGCTCCGCCCGCTGGTCACCACCGAACCTGGTGTCTTCAACAAAACCATTTTCTGCGACCTCTGTTTCTATCCGGCCGGTTCTCACCCCGATATCATCGTCACCTCCGAGCACGGGATCGACAAAGTAGCCGAGCAGATCCAGCTCTTCACCGTCAACCGCTCCTTCATCAAAGCGGTACTGCATGGAACTGCCCAACTCATCGCTCATCCAGGGGCTGCCTTCAACGGCGATGTGATCGTCGGAATGGGTCTCACCAGTGCTATACTTACCCTCTCCAGCCCTCGCGGCAACGTTGACCACAAACTTATCGCCTTCGCCAAGCCGGGAAGTATCTATTTTAAAACTGTCGAAGTGGATGACACTATCACCATCATCATTTTTGATCACCAGATCCTCAGTTGAAGCATTAATATTTACTCCATCCATCTCGATTTCATGGAAAGTCCCATCGCGATCATAAGCCCGGCCATTTACATCAAAGCGACCTCCCCCCAGGTAATTAAAAAGCAGGGAAGCGTTGCTGTCTTCCTGTCGCCAGACCTCAACTTCAGTCAGCACCTCATCCGGCTCGGCCCCGCCGGCGAAAAAGTAAGTGGCATCGTTGCCGTAATAGGCGTGGGCATAATGGTCAAATTCACTGCTGCTGTAGCGCTGACTGTAGACAACGGCATCTTCAACAGTGCCATCAAGACCAGAGAGATCTCCAAATTCAAGTTCGTGATTAACAATCCTATAGCCCCCTTCATCATCAACGCGAATCATCTGCGGGATTGATAAGTCCTCATTATCAAGAGCCTCATCCTCAAAAATATAACGTCCACCACCATGATCGCCTGTATCGTCCCAGCCGTATTCAGACTCTGTTCGGTAATCATAGAAGTTAAAATCGAGCCGGTCATGTCCATTATCCGTCTGGGCATGGGTATAGAGAGCCCAACTGTCTCCTTCTGATAACCTATCTTGAACCTCCTGCTCTTGATCAGGAATATAAATCGCTTCAAAGGGGATTTCATCTTCACCAGTCAGCTCGTTATTCGAACCGAGAAACCCCCGCCACCACCAATCGGTTGAAGTGTCGTTGACAGACTCGCCTTCATTCGTAATGCCTACATAGTTGGTTTCTATTTCCACCCTGTCGCGGGCCAGCCAACTTTTAGTCTCTGCTGTGTTGCCAATATCTTCACTGGCTTCATCATTGGCTTTATGATTGATTATGGCCCGGCCTTCTGAAGTATATTCATCATTAAAAAGCTCTACCACCCCGTCACCGGCAAATTCTACTTCCAACCGCGCCTTACTATCATGTTTGTTGGTTACCTTAAAATCTGCATCATGTTCGCTCTCAAAATCAGGCTCAATCTCCCAACTCACATCCAGCCACCCATCTTCTTCCTCTCCATCCCAATCGGCGGTTAAATTAGCCATCCATTCCTTGATATCCTCAATATCATTGTTTTCACCACCACTTAACTCTCCAAATTCTTTACCAAAATGAACTTTTGTTCCATCATCAAAATCACCATCCCGCTCTACCTCCACATCATTAAGGCCCAGCTCCTCAGCAGTTTCACCATCATCATGATCAGTAATAAAGATTTTATATCTAGTTTCGGAGTTACTAACATTTAGGCTTCGCTCCTCTCCGTTATCTTCAACAACAAAGGTTCCTGTAGACTCATTATTTAAATCATCATCAGCCAGAATATCAGTAAGCTTATTGTTGATTGTCTCTGCTATCTCTGTAACTCTTTTGTTGCCAACCTCAACCGTAAATGTTCCTGATTGATCATCGTATACTTTAGCTGTGACTTCACTTTCATCACGGCCCATGGCATTAAACTGATCGAACCCCAGCTCATCAAATGCGCTGTCACCGATATTATCATCACTTCTCTCGAACCTAAGCTTGTAAGCTGATTGGTTTTTAAACTCGATATTGTGAAACCCGGTTTCATCAACTTCTTTATTTTCCGCCAAAAGTTTGCCTTCTTCTTCGGAAAGACTCAAACCATCGTTAATTTTTGACTGGAGCGCTTCTGCTATTTGATCAAGATCCATGCCGCTTATATCAATTTCTATGGTGTAACCTTTAAAAACAGAAGATTCTTCAGAAATCCATTCTGAATTCCTTTCCTGGGTATCATATTGATCAAGCCCGATTTCCTCACCAAGCGGTTCTGCAGGATCTAAGGTGATCTGGTAAGGACTTCTATTGTCAATTTTCAGGTAATAGGTATTATCTTCTTCCTCATCAGGTTCTGCAGTGGCCTTAAAAGAATCATCATTTTCACTGTACCCATCACTTTCAAGGGCATTATTAAGCTCAGTGCCAAGTTTATCTGCGATATCTTCGATATCAAGGCTGTTCAATTCAACCGGATCTTCGAAGGAATAATTATGGTAGAGGCCGTTTGTTTGATAAATATTGTTATCATCTTCACCCCGGCCGATAGTTTTTTCTGTCAGAGATAATTCTTCAGCAGCCTCACCTTCAGCGGTATTGAATGTCAGCCTGTAAATTGAATCATTTGCAAGCTCAATGTGATGCAAGTCACCGTTTTCTTCCAAAGTTGCTGAGAACGGATTATCACCAAGCTTTACCTCATTTACCTCTTCATCATTGATCGCATTTTCAACAGCATCCCTGACTCCCTCAAGATCCAACCCCACTTTTTCACCATTTTCTTCCTTACTAAGCTCAATACTAAGCTCGTGTTCATGAAAGACAGAAACATCCGTCTCCCAATCATCATCCCCCCGCTTTAAGGGTTCAAAACTATCCAGCCCGATTTCTTCTTCCAGCGAATTTGTAACATTTTCTATCGACAAACGGTAAGGCCCGTTATTTTTAATTGCCAGGCTATATAAATCGTGATCATTATCCTTAACAGCTTCAACAACGAAACTTCTGTCTTCTTCTGTAGAACCTGGCTCGTTTAGATCATCCTCGCCTGCTGTTTCGTACAGTTTTTCGTTTATCTCACTTGCAATATCCTTGATTGTCTTTTCGCCTAAATCAAAGTTCGTGATATTGTAATCATGCAGCAGTTGACTGCCTTCAAAATGATCGCCCCCGCGTCCTAAATGTTCAGTTTCCTCTGCAAAACCAAGTTCCCCGTAAGCTTCACCTGTTTTATTTGTGAAGGTTAAATCGTAGATAGATTCGTTCTCTATAATAAGTTTGGCCATGCCACCTTCTGAATCTAATAATGCATTAAGGTCGTCGATGCTTAACTCCTGCTCTATGGCCCCATCACTGCCGGCAAGATCATCAAGCTCCTTTTCACCAATTTCAATGTCAAATTCATGTTCGTGATAAACCTCTTTAGAAGTCCATGCTCCTTCATCTCTTTTCAGTTCGCTTAGATCTGAAAAACCAAGATCGTCGCCAATATCACCTTCGGTTGATATATTAAGCCTGTACGGGCTATTATTTTCGATACTCAAAGTGCGCTCCGTACCACCGCTATCTTCTACAACAATCTCTCCGCTCAGATCATCTTCCTCCACTGCATTTCCAAGCACTGCCTCTATATTTTCCTTGATCTCAACAATATCTTTTTCACTAAAATCTTCATCATCAAAAACAGAGTACTTATGCAGGACGTTATTTGTTGAAACCTCATTGCTACCTCTTGCGATAGAATCACCTTGAAAACCCAGTTCTTCTGCAGTGTTGCTCTCTTCTTTATCCCGGAATGTAATATCATAGCTGGAGTCGTTTGTAAAAGAAATATTTTTGATTCCATTTGAACCAGCGGCCTCAACACCAAACCCAGCTATCCCTAAGTCTGCTCCTTTATCCTTTTCTACAGCTTGCTCAATAGTTGACGCCAGGCCTTCAATGTTTCGACCCCCTATATTTTCCCCCTGTTCATCAACCACTTCAAAGGTATAGTCGTGGAATACTTTATTTCCAGTAATCTCATCACCAGGTTCAATAATGTTAGCCTCGTTTAAACCCAGTTCCGACATTACAGAACCTTCCTCTGTGTCTTCAACAAAAGAAAGCTGGTAACGATCAGAATCATTGCTGACCTCCAGGTAATAAATGCCGTCCTGATCATCTACTGCCGCAACATCGATATTATAACCATCAAAATCGATACCGCCTGCAATCTCTGTAATATCTTTTTCTCCTAAACCTTCAAACTGGTGCCGCTTTTTATAATCAAAAGCATCGCTCTCAATCGAATCACCATCCCCAACGGTGTCCTCTGTAAAAAGTGTTTCTGCACCATCTCCGCTGATCTCTATTTCATCACCTGTATCATTAGTAATCTTAATGCTTTTCTTACCGGCATTAGCTTCTTCCAACTTTAAATCAATGTTTTGATCACTAAAATCATCTTTTAACCTCTCGTAAATATCTTCTATATTATCGCCGTCTTCGATGTTAACTGTTACTTCCT
>PWFU01000061.1 GCA_003554185.1 Candidatus Dojkabacteria bacterium | reverse complement strand
TAATTATATAGTTTCTGGAAGTGTGGATGGTACAGTTCGTGTCTTGGATGTGGATTTGGATGCAGAGACACTTGGTGAAGAGAAGGAGTTAATTTATCAACATGAAATTTCTAGTTCTGTTAGATCGGTTTCCTTTAGTCCTTGTGATGAATATGTGCTCTCTGGTGGTACTGATAATACAGTGCGAATTTGGGATGTAGAGACAGGTGGTGATAAGAAGGAGTTAATTTATGGGCATAATTTTTCTATTGGTTCTGTTTCCTTTAGTTCCTGTGGTAATTATATAGCTTTTGGTCACACGGGTGCGGGTGTAGGAGAGGAGGACACAATTAAGGTCAGATTTTTTATTACGGATTCAGAATATAGTTTTGATATGCCTCCCAGAGATCTTGAATTAACAGCTAATTTCTCATTGCGAAACTTTGAAGTAGTATTTGAAGATTATGATGGTAGTGAATTGAAGACGGAAAATGTGACATATGGGGAAGATGCCACTCCACCTGAAGTTGAACGTATAGGTTATACATTTATTGGCTGGGATACAGATTATGAAAATGTAACGGAAGATCTTACTGTCACAGCAGAATATAAAATCAATGAATATGATTTGAATTACTCAGCAAGTGAGGGAGGTAGTCTAGAAGGTGAAGCTCATCAAGTTGTAGAGCATGGAGATGATGGTACGGAAGTAGAAGCAGTTCCAGATGAAGATTATCATTTTGTTGAATGGGATGACGGAGTAGAAGATAATCCACGAATGGATACTGATGTAACAGGAGATATAACGGTAGAGGCAATATTTGCGATTAATGAATACAGTGTAACGTTTAAAGATTACGATGATAGTATTCTTAAGGAGGATATTGTAGAACATGGTTCAGATGCTGTCCCTCCAGAGAACCCAGATAGAGCAGGGTATACGTTTGATGGTTGGGATACAGACTTTACAGAAGTAACTGAGGACTTTATTGTCACAGCAGAATATATAATCAATAAGTACTATTTAAATTTGTTAGTGGAACCTTTGGGAGCAGGTAGTGTTTCTGATGCAGGTGTTTACGAATATGGAGAAAAGGTAGAAATAGATGTGGAAGTAAATAATCCTGATAAATATGAATTTAGTTATTGGGGTGGGGAGTGGTTTACTTACGGAGAGCATGATAGAGGTATTTATTCTATATCTCTTAGTCCCTGTGGTGATTATGTGGCTTCCGGTTATGTTGATAACAGAGTTCGTATTTTAGATATTAGGGCAGGTGAAGAAAAATTAGTTTATACGGGACATAATAGAACGGTCAGATCTGTTTCTTACAGCCCTTGTGGTGATTATGTGGCTTCTGGTAGCAGTGATAATACAGTCCGTATTTGGGATGTAGCAACAGGAGGTGCTGAGGAAGAGTTTGTTTATGATGAGCATAGTGCTGGAGTTAATTCCGTTTCTTTCAGTCCTTGTGGTGATTATGTGGCTTCTGGCTCTCTTGATAATACAGTCCGTATTTGGGATGTAGCGACGGGTGAAGAAAAATTTAATAAAGAGTACGATGGGAGTATTCAATCTGTTTCTTTTAGTTCTGATGGTGAATATATAGCTTCTGCTAGTGGGAAGAATACGGTTCATGTTTGGGACGTAGAAACAGGTCAAAAAGAATTTTATGGGGAGCATGATCATACTGCTTGGTCTGTATCCTTAAGTCCTTGCGGTAGTTATGTTGCTTCTGGAAGTTCTGATAATACAGTTCGTGTTTGGAATGTAAATACAGGTCAAGAAGAATTTAATTGGAATCACGATCGTTTTGTTTATTCCGTTTCTTACAGTCCTTGTGGTGATTATATAGCTTCTGGTCTTGCAGGTGGAGATGTTTATGTATGGGATGCAAAAATAGGTGTGAAGAAAGCAGTTTATGAGGGGCATACTGACACTGTTAACTCGGTCTTCTTTGGCTCTTGTGGTGATTGTAGTGAAGGAGGTAATTGTTCTGATTGTGGTAATTATATAGCTTCCGGTGGTTTTGATAATACAGACCGTGTTTGGGCTTTTATGAGGGATTCAGAATATGGTTTTGACATGCCAGCTAGAGATATTGATTTAACAGCTAATTTTTCGATACGAAGTTTTGAAGTAGTTTTTGAAGATAAGGAAGGAACAGAGTTGAAAACAGAAAGTGTTAAGTATGGTGAAAGTGCAACACCTCCTTCATCCGGTGTAGAAGGGCATGAATTTAGCTGGGATCAAGATTTTGATGAAGTAACGGAGGATATGGTTATTGTAGGTGAATATGTACCTATAGAATATGAAGTAAGTTTGTTGGCGGAACCTGAATATGCGGGGGAAGTTTTTGGCTCGGGAATTTATGAATATGATGATAAAGCAGAAATAGAGGCTATACCTAATGCGGGTTATCAATTCGATAGATGGTTTGGAGAAGGAGGTACTAACGTAGATGATTTTGGAGATACAGATCATACTAAAGATTCTTGGACTCCTTATCCCGAGGTAGAAGAGCCAGGTGATCCAGAAATCCCGGGAATTTGTTCGCATCTTGATTGTGAACAGATACCTGAATCAGATTGGGTTATATTGAAAGAACCTTTAGGTGAGGAAAGGGGTAATTTCTTGCATGCTGAAGAGAGTGATTATTATTTGTCTTGGGATGAATTTTCTAAAGCTGAAGGAGATTATGAGGCTTTGTATAAGGGTTATGGAGAATCTCTAATGTTCTATTTCGATCATAATGGAGAGCCTTTGGCTGATATGGAATCATTTAGCGGTTATGTATTAATTCTAGCTGGGGGAGATCTCATATTTGCAGGTTTTGAGGAGGGTTCTTCATACCCTAGTTTTGATGTAGCAGTTCCTGATGTTAATCTTATTCCACCACCGGAAGATCCATGGGATGAAGATGCAAATTATATAAGGTTCCGCAAATCTGATGGAGAATTATTTGTAAATGTTTGGAATGGTGGTGTAGATGATGAACCGGAAGAATGGTTAGTAGCAGAGGAGGATATTTTGGATTTGGATGGTAATCTAGGAGGTCTTTCATTTTTCCCTTTTGGTAGTGAAGATGGTATTGCGTTTATGAATTTAGCATCTATAGCCTTTGACGGTAATGAAGCAACCAAAGAACCTTCTGTAGGATTTGAAAGTTTTAATCCTCAGGAGACAATAGAAATAACAGGGGATAAAGAATTAATAGCATACTTTGAAGAAGCAGAGTACGAATTGAATATCTCTCCAAGTAAAGGAGGTTATGTTGAATCAGCAAAAGATCTTGAAAATGAAGTATATAGTCATGGTGATGAAGTAGAATTAAAAGCTAAAAGCTATGGTAATTTTGAGTTTAGTCATTGGTCAGGTGATGTAGATGGTATAGAAGATCCAGAATCTTCAGATGTAACGATGGAAATGATTTCAGATGTTTCAATTAAAGCCAATTTTGAAATGATTTCTCCCCACAGTCTTTCATATTTAACTGATGGTAGAGCAACAGATACTCCTACGTTAGATTTAGGAGGAGTTGAATTTACAGGTGATACATCCACTCTTGAGCTGCAAGGTCATCTGATGGATAGTGGTAGTGAGTTATTAATTTCTAATCCGATGGAGAATTCTAGTTGGGTTTTAAATTTGGGTGTAGCTTCTTCAGCTTGGGAGAGTAATGAAGGTCATAATTTTGCTTATGATGATCCAAGTGGTAGGGGTGGTCTTTTGAGTGTGAATCCTGAAGATGCTCATTTATCTAGTGACAATTGTTCTGTAAGCGATATAGATGTTAGTGGTATTTCAGATTTTTCAGAATCAGAAAGTATAAATTTAATTACAGCAGGTAAGGATGCACCCAGAGGTGGTTGTGAATGGAGTTATACTGGTGTAGGTTTAACACAAACTATTCCAGATGTTCCATCAGGAGATTATGAACTTGATTTGGTTTTAACAGTTATAGGTGAGCCAGCAGAACATCCATCTGTTACAACGGTTGATGTAGAGGAACAGACAGAAGGATTTAAATTTATTGGTGAAGTGACTTCAGACGGAGGTGCAGATGTCACTGAGAGAGGTTTTTGTTTTAGTGAAGAAGAGAATTTTGATTATTATAGTTCAGAGTGTCAATCAGTAGGTGAGGGCCTTGGTTCATACGAATTAGAGGAGAGTGAATTTGATTTTCTAAGAGCAAGAGAAGGTTTTGTAAGGGCTTATGCTAAGAACTTATCAGGTCATGGTTATGGTGAAGCAAAGAGTTTTGAGGCACACGGGTTTTTAGGAGGTAATTGTACCTCAGAGGATCCGTTTAAGGTAGGTAGTTTGTATGACTTAGAATTAGTGGGTAGTGGTGAACCTCATCCATTCGACGATCGCGAGGATGCTCCTACTTGGGATTTAGACTGTGATTATGTACAAGTACGTGACATAGATGTTTCCGAAACTGCTGATCCAGAATATAATGATGGGAAAGGTTGGGAAGGTATAGGTGAAGTAGTTGTACTCGATTTATTAGAACTCACGGTTGCTCCTGAGCCTTTATTTAAAGGTACTTATGATGGAGGGGGGTATGAAATTTCTAACTTGCATATAAGTTCTGCGGATGAAGTAGGGATAGGTTTGTTTTCTGCTATAGGTATGGGTGCTCATATTAAGAACCTAGAATTAAAAGGAGTAGAGATTGATGTAGTAGTCGATAGTGACAGTGATATAGATTCTCTTGGTGTAGGAACTCTGGTAGGAGGTGCATCTGATGGGAAGATAGAAAATGTAAGGGTAGATAGTTCTATTAATGTTGAGATAAAGAATATTCCAGAACATATTTTGGAAGGAGAAGAAGATTTGATGTTCTTTGCTAATGGAGGTATAGTAGGTGGTGCTTTTGTAGGTATGTCTGGAAGTGAGGAGTTTGTTGATTATGAAATTATAGATGCTCATTCTTCAGGTGATATGGTTGTTTCTTCGGATGTGGATCAGGAAGAAATTTTGGAAAATGTT
>PWFU01000009.1 GCA_003554185.1 Candidatus Dojkabacteria bacterium | reverse complement strand
CAATGACATCTATTTTGATGATTATGAGAGTGAAGTAATAATGGATTTGAGCAATGGAGAAATCTATGGTTATGCCTGGTCAGAAGATGTAGGTTGGATTGAATTTGAGGATGAAGAGGGTGAGATAGAGTCAGAAATTATAGGGGAGAGGTCCCTTAGTTATGAAGCTACAGAGGGAGGTGAGGTTATAGGCGATACAAACCAAACAGTCGATTTCTGGGGAGAAGGGGAGCAGGTTTGTGCAAATCCAGAATATGACGAAGTAGGTGGTTTTCATTTTGCTCAATGGGATGATGGTTTAGAAAGTCTTTGTAGAACGGATGATTCTGTAATAGAGGATCAACATTTTGTAGCCGAATTTGAAGTAAACTTTGGTTTAGATGTGGTAGATGATGAGGATAATCTTGTAGAAAACCCACACTTTGATTTCCCAGAAGTTGATTACAACTTTGATGAACCCACTATTGCGGAGATGAATCTGGGTGATGCTGAACAAAAGTTTAGAATAAGTAATAATCAAGAATATGAGGGTTTTGATGTAACTCTTGCTCCTAGTGTAGAGAATAGTGAGTGGGAAGGTTCTCAACATAGCTTCCCTTATGATGATGAAGAAGATAGTCTTTTGGTTGTTGATCCAACGGATAGTTTACTGGAGGAGGTTAATGGAGAATGTGGTACGGGGGGATTAAGTAAGGGAAATAAAGGTGATTTCTCGGAAGGAACTGAGAGTATTAACCTTGTTTCAGGTGGTTCAGGTCAAAATATTCATAATTGTCAATGGGATTTAAGTGAAGTAACTTTAGAACAAACCATTCCAGCCCAAACACCAATAGATAATTATGGATTGGATATGGTAGTAACGATAATGGGTGATGGTGAGATTACACAACATCACGAGGTTGAATTCCAAGATTTTGAAGGAAATACTATCAAAACCGAGATGGTAGAGGATGGTGGTAGTGCAACTTCCCCTGATGTGGGAGGTGTAGAGATGTATGGGAAATTAGGCGAGGATTCTTATTTCATAGGTTGGGATAAGGATTATACAGATGTACAAGAGGATTTAGTTGTTCAACCTGAAGAGGGGGATTGTTATGATAGGCAGGCTGCTTATCGTGGCCCTATCCACGGTGACAACACCTATTACTTCAAATACAGCGATAGTGAAGATGAGGGTGAAATACAAGGTTGTCCTACTCCAAATACAGAGGCAGAAGTAGATGAGATTTGGGAGTGGGAGGAGGATGGAGAAGGTAATTTAGGGGATTATATAGCCAGGGACAATTGGTCAGGTCTTCTTTGGACTGCTCCTTTAGATTGTAATGTCCAAGGTTATGGTGGTGGAGATGAACGTTGGCAAAACAGTAAGAATTTATGCGCAGGTTTAGGAGAAGAATTTGAAGTCCCCTCAGGTGCTTCAGGAGATGATTCAGGTTGGCATTTTGATAGTCGAGATTATGAATGGCGTTTACCAACAAAGAATGAGCTAATGCAGGTAGCCCCATATTCCCATAGTTATGGTCCTAATGGTAATTATAATGAGGGTAGTGGTCATGGTATGAATGATTTTGATGAAGATTTTACAGAGGGTATAACTGGTTCTGATCGTTATTGGTCTCAGAATCTGCGAGCAGACGAAGAATATCAAGCTTTTTTAGTTGGCCCGCGTACTGGTCTCGTCTACTACAATTATCGTACTACTCCAGAGAGTGGTACTTGTGTTCGTTGTGTTGCCGAGTACGAATAGAAATTTAAAAATCAAAACCACAATCCCAATTTAAAATCCTGAAATAGAAGGAAAAATTTTTTAGAACATCTACATCTATATGAAATTTTATTTCATATAGATTGCTGAAAACTTCTTGTTGTTTGTTTTAAAACTCTCTGAATTCTTAAGTTGTAGATGTGGTGGGGGTTTTGTTGGGGTTTGGTAAATAGTTGTTGCTTCTTGGGGGATTGTGTGGTAAAATCTCTTCCAGATTCTCTTATATATTTTAATATTTTTATCTCATTATTTTTGTCCCTTGACAATGCAAGTTGTGTAGGGTATAAATCCTGCACTTTGTAATTTTGTTCCTTAATAATTGAAAAGTGGTAGGAAAGTCTTGAATGTATAAGGCTTTTCTAGGCCCTGTACAATTCATTGAACGAACTTAACTAGCTTTTGCTAGTAATTTTTCAATGAGAGTTTGATCATGGCTCAGGGTGAACGTTGGCGGCGTGCCTAAGGTATGCAAGTCGAACGGTTCTTTTAGTTTTTTATGCTTATGTGTATTAAACTTAAAGAATAGTGGCAAACGGGTGAGTAACGCGTAGATAACTTACCTCGAAGATGGGGATAGCTCGCCGAAAGGTGAGGTAATACCCAATAGTCTACACTCACGTATGTGTTGTGTAGTAAAGCTCCGGCGCTTCGAGAGAGGTCTGCGTTCTATCAGCTTGTTGGTAAGGTAATGGCTTACCAAGGCTAAGACGGATAGCTGGCGTGAGAGCGTGACCAGCCACAATGGGACTGAGACACGGCCCATACTCCTACGGGAGGCAGCAATTAGGAATCTTGCACAATGGGGGCAACCCTGATGCAGCGACGCCGCGTGGAGGAAGAAGGTTTTCGGATCGTAAACTCCTTTTATGTGGGAAGAATAACTGACGGTACCACATGAATAAGTACCTGCTAACTACGTGCCAGAAGCATCGGTGATGCGTAGGGTACGAACGTTACCCGGACTCATTGGGCGTAAAGCGACGCGTAGGCGTTCCCATAAGTCTGATGTTAAAGACTTTTGCTCAACAGAAGAAAAGCATTGGAAACTGTGGGAATTGAGACAGAGAGAGGTGAGTGGAATTTCCGGTGGAGCAGTGAAATGCGTTGATATCGGAAGGAACACCAGAGGCGAAGGCGACTCACTGGCTCTGTTCTGACGCTGAGGCTCGAAAGCATGGGGAGCAAAACGGATTAGATACCCGTGTAGTCCATGCTGTAAACGCTGAATGCTAGGCGTTTGACATAACCTTTAAGGAACTTAGGTTCTTTAATGGAAGTGTTGAGTGCCGCAGTTAACACGTTAAGCATTCCGCCTGGGAAGTACGATCGCAAGGTTAAAACTCAAATGAATTGGCGGGGACCCGCACAAGCGGAGGAGCGCGTGGTTTAATTCGAAGATAATCGAAGAACCTTACCAGGGCTTGAAATGTAGCTGCATGCCTATGAAAATAGGAGGCCTTCGAGGGTGCTACACAGGTGCTGCATGGCCGTCGTCAGCTCGTGTCGTGAGATGTAGGGTTAAGTCCCAAAACGAGCGTAACCCCTATCCTATGTTACAAGTGTCTTAGGAAACTGCCTCGGTAAAACGAGGAGGAAGGTGGGGACGACGTCTGGTCCGCATAGCCCTTATGTCCTGGGCTACACACGCGCTACAATGGCTGGTACAACGGGGTGCAAAACCGCAAGGTGGAGCAAATCCTTTAAAGCCAGTCTAAGTTCGGATTGAGGTCTGCAACTTGACCTCATGAAGTTGGATTCGCTAGTAATCACAGATCAGCAAAGCTGTGGTGAATACGTTCTCGGGTCTTGCACACACCGCCCGTCACGTCACGGAAGCAGGTGATACCCAAAGGCGTTCGATATTTATATTGAATGACTAAGGTGTTGCTTGTAACTGGGATGAAGTCGTAACAAGGTAGCCGTAGGGGAATCTGCGGCTGAATTACCTCCTTTCTAAGGAGTAAATATTGTACGAATCTTTCCTACCACTTTTTAGCTTTTAAGGGATGGAAGCAGGTTTCCTCTTGGATTTTTCCAACGAATACCTCTAAAAAAGAAAAATTTTGTAGTTCTTTAAAAAAGTTTTGGAGAAGTTTTGGGCTTTTTATTGACTTTGGGACTATTGTGTTATTAAAATAGCCTACTCGTGATGGGCGTGTAGCTCAGGTGGTTAGAGCGCAGTCCTGATAAGACTGAGGTCCCAGGTTCGAGTCTTGGCACGCCCACCATTTACTTCTCTAGGATTGGATTATATGCTATAATCCGGGAGTTTTGGGGCTGTAGTTCACCTGGCTAGAACATCTCATTTGCACTGAGAAGGTAGGGGGTTCGAGTCCTCCCAGCTCCATGTGACGGGGCTCTCGATTTTTAGATCGAGCAGAAGGTTTGAGTCCTTCGGCTCCAATGTTAGGATCTTTAAAACAGAATATGCACATCTTTCTTGTTGATGGGTAGGCCATTTACTTACAAGTAAGATCTATGCATATTCGAAGTAGTACCTTAAAAACTGAATAGAACAGATAGTCATTTTAGAAAAAGCGCTAAAAAGGCTTATGGTGGATGCCTAGGTACAAGAAGCCGATGAAGGACGTGGGGAACTGCGATAAGCTTCGGGGAGTTGTTTAACAAACGTTATTACCCGGAGATTTCCGAATGGGATAACCCGGTTGAGGTCATACTCAATCATCCAATTGTGAATACATAGCAATTGGAAGGGCACGCGGCGAAGTGAAACCTCTCAGTAACCGCAGGAAAAGAGAACAAAAGTTTATTTCCTTAGTAGTGGCGAACGAAAAGGAAAGAGCCCAAACTCATGCTGTGTAAGGAGGATCTGATTTGTGATTCGCTTTGCGTTGAACGATGATGTGAATCCGCAGGCTGATGCTCGTGCAGTATGAGGGTTGTAGGAACTATGTGATTAGGCATCAGACTAATCGGGAAGTTATAAAATGCGTGTATAGCAGAACACACCTGGAAAGGTGGACCATAGAACATGAAAGTTGTGTATGCGAAATGCAAGCATCTTCTTAGTAGTTTTCCTGAGTACCACGGAGTAAGTGAAATTTTGTGGGAATCAGCCAAAACCACTTGGCAAGGCTAAATACTTCTTGTGACCGAGAGTGAACCAGTACCGTGAGGGAAAGGTGAAAAATACCCCTGTTAGGGGAGTGAAATAGATCTGAAACCATAAGCTAACAAACAGTTGGAGTCCCTATATGGGATGACAGCGTGCCTTTTGCAGGATGATCCAGCGAGTTAGTTGTGTACGGCAAGGTTAATCTGGAAACAGAGGAGCCTTAGCGAAAGCGAGTTTGAATAGAGCGATTTTAGTCGTATGCACTATACCCGAAACCAGGTGATCTAACCATGTCCAGGGTGAAGATTGTCGAAAGACGATTGGAGGCCCGAACTCGTCAATGTTGCAAAATTGTGAGATGAGGTGTGGTTAGCGGTAATATGCCAATCGAACCTGGTGATAGCTGGCTCTCCCCGAAATAGCTTTAGGGCTAGCGTTGTAATTTAAGTACTGGGGGTAGAGCACTAGTTGGTTCCTGGGCCCGTAAGGGTACCAGATCCAGTTAAACTCCGAATACCAGTATGTACATTACAGCAGTCAGAACTAGGGAGCTAAGTTCCTACGTTCGAGAGGGAAACAGCCCAGATTATCGGATAAGGACCCTAAATTCTACCTCAGTGGGAAAGGAGGTGAAATTTCTCAGACAGTCAGGAGGTTGGCTTAGAGGCAGCCACCCTTTAAAAAATGCGTAAAAGCTTACTGATGAAGAGATTTTGCGCCGAAAATGTAACGGGGCTCAAGGTAGATTCCGAAGCCGTAACAGGATATTAAAGTTCGCTTTAATATTTTGGGTAGGGGAGCGTTCTATACATGACCAATTTAGCAGTTGGTACATCGCTGTGAAGGTGACTCGTGAGGGTTGCTGGAGCGTATAGAAGTGAGAATGCTGGAATGAGTAGCGCTAAGCAGGTGAAAACCCTGCTCACCAGAAGCCTAAGGTTTCCATGGCCATGTCAGTCATCCATGGGTTAGTCGGCCCTAAGCTGAGACCGAAAGGTGTAGGCGATGGACAACAGGTTAATATTCCTGTACTTCTAATATTTGTTAACTATGGAGATAAGAGGTTGAAAAGGCAAGCCCCTGATTAGATTGGGGTGTAAGCAACAAGTTAGTCTTCTCAGGTAAATCCGGGAAGATGTTTTTACCTACGGGTGAATGAAAACGAGTTGTTATACAAAGGGGATCTTCCAGTGAACCGATTTGTCGGATTAATCTCTCAGGAAAAACTTCTAAGTAGCTAATTTATTAGCGTCAAATATTGGAAACCGTACTGCAAACCGACACAGGTAGGCGGGTGTAAAAGCACCAAGGTGTACGAGCTAAGCATTGTTAAGGAACTCGGCAAAATGACTCCGTAACTTCGGAAGAAGGAGGGCCATACACCATAAATTTTAATTAATTCGTGGTGATTATGGCGGCACAGAATAGGGGGGAACGACTAGTTACCAAAACTATATGAGCCTGCAAACTCGTAAGAGGAAGTATAGGTTCTGACATCTGCCCAATGCCGGAAGGTTAAGGAAGTTGGTTATCCAATTTTATTGGAGAAGCCGATGACCGAAGCCCTGGTCAATGGCGGCTGTAACTATAACGGTCCTAAGGTAGCGTAATACCTTGTCACTTAATTAGTGACTTGCATGAAAGATGTAACGCTTTCCCCACTGTCTTGACAATGTGCTCGGCGAAATTGAAATGGCTGTGAAAATGCGGCCTCCCCATACCAGGACAAAAAGACCCCGTGGAGCTTTACTGCAGCTTTGTGTTGGAACAAAGCCCTTAATGAATAGCATAAGAGGGAGACTTGGAAGCCGGTTCGACAGGACTGGTGGAGTCGTCAGTGTAATACCTCTCTTTGAGTGTTTTGTTTCTAACTTTTTACTGTTATCCAGTAGAAGGACAGCGCATGGCGGGCAGTTTGACTGGGGCGGTTGCTTGCTAAAAGGTACCGCAAGCGCACTAAGGTCCTCTCAATCCGGATGGAAATCGGATGTAGAGTGCATAGGCATAAGAGGGCTTTACTGTGAGGGAGGCATCCCGAGCAGTTACGAAAGTAGGTCTAAGTGACCCTTTGGTTGCGTGTGGAAGCGCCATTGATTAACGGATATAAGCTACCCCGGGGATAACAGGCTAGTCCCTCCCGATAGTCCATATTGACGGAGTGGTTCGGCACCTCGATGTCGGCTCGTCGCATCCTGGGGGTGGACAAGCCCCCAAGGGTTGGACTGTTCGTCCATTAAAGCGGCACGTGAGCTGGGTTCAGACCGTCGTGAGCCAGGTCGGTCTCTATCCGGTATGGGCGCGGCATATCTGAGGGAGTTTCTCCCTAGTACGAAAGGATCGGGAGGAGGCAACCCCTAGTGCCCCAGTTGTTCCGCTAGGAGCATCGCTGGGTAGCTACGTTGTTTTTGGATAAACGCTGAAAGCATATCAAGCGTGAAGCCATTCCCAAGATTAGATATGCTAGTTTGCTTCGGCAAATGGGAGGTCTGTGGTAGACTACCACTTTGATAGGTCTCAGGTATAAGTGCAGTGATGTATTTAGCCAAGAGATACTAATCGACCAAAAGCTTTTTTGCGACTATCTAGTTCTATTTAGTTTTTAAGGTATTTTTACCTTTTTCGCTCTTTAGATTTTCGAGCCTTTCAATCTCTTCGGAGATTGTCAGGCGAAAGGAAATATTTGATGTTTCTTTTCGCCTGGCGATTGTAGCGCAGTAGAACTACCTGATTCCATCCCGAACTCAGAAGTAAAATGCTGCAGCGCCGAAAATACTTTAACCGCAAGGTTAAGGGAAGATAGGTCATCGCCAGGATTTTGTATTTACTAAATATATTAGTTTTGCAAACTCCTGAACACACCAAATTCAAAAATTATTCCATTCATTATTTGGACAAAAAGGAATATCACGTTATTAAGAAAGAAATTTTCAACCAAGAAGTTTATAGTTTTGAGTTTGATAAAAACCCTGTAAATATAGTGGACATAGGTGCACATATAGGGTTGTCAGTAATTTATTTCAAAGAACAATTTCCTAATTCTAGAATTATTGCTTTTGAACCTAATCCTTGTAATTTTGAATTATTAGAAAAAAATGTTTTTAATAATAATCTAAGAAATGTAGAATGTATTCAAAAAGCTATATCCTCTAAGAAAGAAGAAAAACATCTATATTACAATACATCTAATACATCTACATCTAGTTTTCAAAGAAATGCTTGGAATGGTATGGAAAAAGAACAAGAGAAGGTTTTAGTTGAATGCATAACTTTAAATGATTTTGTGAATATGGATGTGGATTTATTGAAGATGGATATAGAGGGGTTGGAAGAGGAAGTTATATTATCTTCTAGAGAGGCATTACAATGTGTTTCAAATATAGTATTTGAATTTCACTGTTTTAATATTAAGAGTTTTGATAGAATTGTGAGATTTTTAAAATCCTGCAATTTTTATATAGCAGAAATTTCAAAACCTAAGATAGGAGAGATGTGTATTTTAAAAGGTTCTAAATATCCAATTTAGGGCTTTTAAAATGTATATTATTAAATTAGGTGTATAGATGATGTCCAAAAAGAAATCAAAGAAAGCAGAAATTGTCCTTAATAGGGTTTTAGAAATTTATCCAAAGCCTAAGACAGAATTAAAAAATTGGAAAACTGATTTTCAGTTTTTAATATGTGTTATTCTATCTTCTCAAACGACTGATGTTCAGGTAAACAAAGTGACCGGAAAATTGTTTAATAAGTTTCCGGATTTAGAATCTTTTTCAAAAGCTCAGAGGTATGAAGTTGAAGAATTAATATCATCTGTAAATTATTATCGCACTAAAGCATCGCATATTATTGATTTATGTAGTGTAGTTCAAAGAGATTTTGATGGAATAGTCCCAAAAAATTTAAAAGATCTATTGCAATTACCTGGAGTAGGTAAAAAAACAGCAAATGTATTTTTAAATGAAATGTTTAGATCAAATGAAGGTATTGCTGTTGATACTCATGTTTTTAGAGTAGCTAGAAGAGTAGGGCTATCTAATGGAGGTAACCCTGATAGAGTTGCAAGTGATCTTGAAAAATTGTATCCCAAAAATAAATGGCACAAAATTAATTCTGTGTTTGTACTATTTGGCAGGTATTATTGTAAGTCTAAGCAGCCCGTATGTAATAGATGTGTATTGTGCGATGTATGCTCTTTTGCTTGCAGGGAGGAGGAATAATTTTTCCTTGTGAAAATCCATCATTTATAGTATGATATAGTGTTATGGCGAATAATTAATATTAGTTTGTTAGTCACGGGTTTTTCGCAGTCCGGTGGCTTTATTTTTTTGTATTTATGGCAGATAGTAAAAAGGAAACAAAGAGTCAAACTCCGAGTTATAAAGAGTTTGAGGATTTTTTAAACAAAGAAAAAGGCCTCAAAAAATTACAGAAAGGAAATATAGTTGAAGGAACAATTGTTGATATTAGACCTGGTGCTATAATTGTTGACGTTGGATATAAATCAGAGGGTATTGTTGCTGGTAAAGAATTGAAGTCTGATTTAGTTGATATTAATAAGCTAGAAAAGGGAGATCAAATTCTTGTATATGTAGTAAAACCTGAAGATGAGGAAGGACAATTAGTTCTTTCTATCAGAAGAACTCAGCAAGCTGGCTTATGGCTCTCCCTTATAAACGCTAAAGAAAATGATGAAGTTGTTGAAGCTGTGGTATTGGAATCTAATAACGGTGGTTTAATCTGCGAGTTAGGAGGTGGAATAAGAGGGTTTATTCCTACATCTCAATTAGATCCTTACAGAATATATACCGATGGTGTTAGGTATGTAGGGAAGGATGCTAATGAAAAAATTCAAAAGAAACTTGCCTCGATGGTTGGTGAGAAAATTAGCACGAAAATTATTGAACTTGATAGAACAAAAAACAGGATAATCCTCTCTGAGAAAGTAATAACTCAGGCTAGAAGTGTACAAAACAGAGAAAAGACTTTGAAGAACATTCAAGAAGGGACTGTTTTGAAAGGTGAAGTGAGTGGTATTACACCTTATGGTATGTTTGTTAATGCTGAGGGTCTAGAAGGATTAGTTCATCTTTCCGAACTCTCTTGGGATAAGGTTGAGGATATAAATGACTTTTATAAGGTAGGTGATAGTGTTGACGTAATGGTTATCGGTGTTACTGATGGAGGCAAGAGAGTTGCTTATAGTGTCAAAAGGTTGCAGAATGATCCTTGGGTAGAAGCTATTTCTAAATATAAAGTTGGAGATGTTGTAGAAGGTGAAGTTCAGAGAGTAGTGGATTATGGAGCTTTTGTAAAAATAGGTAAGGGGCTCAATGGGTTAGTTCATATTTCTGAAATTTCGGACAAATTGGTTAAAGACCCTAGAGATTTTGTAAAAGAAGGGGACAAAGTAAAAGTAAAAATTCTATCTATATCTTCAACAGAAAGACATTTAGGGCTGAGTCTTAAAAGAGATAGTGAAAAGAGTAGTTCTTTTTCTTCTCAAACTCAAACTTCGCAGAAGAAAGAAGAAGCTGAGACAAAATCAACAGAGGATGATTCTGTTGATTTGGCACAAGCAGTCGATGAAGCTATAGATAAAGAAATCAAATAATATATTTTCTATGGTGTCTGTAAATTTAGATTCAAATATATTTGGCAAGTTAAGTCAAAATGCTAAGGTATCCTTAAGAAATGCTTCTCAAGTATCCTCCTATTTGGGAAGTGATAATGTAGAACCTGAACATATATTTCTTGGTATTTTGTTTAATAAGAAAAGTCTTGCATATAGACTTTTTCGGCCCATTGGTGTTGATATATCTACTGTTTTGAATGATTTTACTGAATTAAAAGGACTTTCCATTAATACTCAAACGTCTCGAAAACGTGTTGAGTTTAAATTGTCTAGAAACTCTACTAAAATTTTAAGAAATGCTTATCAATTTGCAAATGAACTTGCTCATGTATATGTTGGTACTGAGCATATAATGGCGAGTATTTTGGAGAGTAAGGATTTTAAATATGCTCTTCAAATGAGAAAGTTTGGGCTTACGGCAGAAACCTTCCATGAAGCGTTACTAAGTCAAGCAACTTATCCAATAGGGTTGCTTTCAAAACCCGAAGAGCAGGATTTTGAATTACCACAGCAGAAACAAAGCTCCCTTGATATGTTGGGGCATAATTTGATTGAAGCGGCAAAAAAGGGTGAATTTGATCCTCTAATCGGAAGGGAAGAGGAATTAGATAATGTTGTTAAAATACTTAGTCGTAGAAAGAAAAATAATCCTATTATTATAGGGGAAGCTGGTGTTGGTAAAACTGCACTTATTGAGGGCTTGGCCCAGAGAATTGCAAAAGGACAAGTTCCACCACCTCTGTTGGATATAAAGATCTATTCTCTAGACATCTCTTCAATAATAGCGAGTAGTAAACTCAGAGGGGATATTGAAGAAAGGGTTATGGGGGTAGTGAAAGAGGTTATGGAAAACCCCAACATCATAGTTTTTATAGATGAAATCCACAATATACTTGCATCCAGTATGCCAGGTTCTGGCGTAGATATCGCATCTACTCTTAAACCTGCTCTTCTCAAAGATAAATTTAGATGTATAGGGGCAACTACCACTGAATCATATAACCAATATTTTATTGAGGATCCAGCGTTAAATCGTAGATTTCAACCTATAAAATTAGAAGAGCCTTCATTAGAGGAATCAGAAGAAATTCTTAGAAAGGTAAAGAAATTAATAGAGAGACATCAAAAGGGGAAAATTAAAAATGAAGCAATAAAATCAGCTGTCAATTTGTCTCATAGGTACATAAGTGATAGACATTTACCGGACAAGGCAATTGATTTGCTTGATGAGGCGGCAGCAAAGAAAAGGATGGCTGTTGAATGTGAGTTTACGGGTGTTTCAGAACTTTATTTAAAGTATAAAAATCTTTTAAATAAGAAAAGAGAAGCTATAAAAAATGAGGATTTAGAATTAGCTACTAGTTTGAGAAAACAAGAGAAGGATGTTAAAGAAAAGATGAGGAAGCTTGAGAAGAAGAGGAGTGATAAAATTAAATGCGAAGTAGTAGAAGTTGATACTGAAACAATTAGAGATGTTGTTGCTGAGTGGACGGGTATTCCTGTTTCAACCTTGGATGTTTCAGAATCTAAAAAGTTGCTTAATCTTGAAAAAATACTTTCAAAATCAATTATTGGGCAACAAGAAGCAGTAACCTCTGTAGCTCAGGCTATTAAGAGGGCAAGGGCTGGCGTATCATCTCCTTATAAACCATGGGCTTCTTTTCTGTTTTTAGGCCCAACAGGTGTTGGTAAAACTGAGACAGCTAAGGTTTTAACTCGAGAGGTATTTGGAGATGAAAATAAGTTAGTACAGATAGATATGAGTGAGATGATGGAGATGCATAGTGTTTCCAAACTTATAGGGTCTCCTCCAGGTTATGTTGGCTATAGAGAGGGAGGACAGTTAACTGATATAGTACGTCAAAATCCTCATAGCGTAATTTTATTTGACGAGATAGAAAAAGCTCATGGAGATGTATTAAATGTTCTTCTGCAAATATTGGATTCTGCTAGTTTAACCGATGGGAAAGGTAGGAAGGTAGATTTTAAAAATACAATTATTATACTTACGTCGAATATAGGGGCAGAGGATATTGTTGAAGATAAAGTTTTGGGTTTTGGAAATGAAGCGGCAGATTCTAAAAAATCAGATAAGGATTTAGAAAAGGCATATGAAGGGATGAAAAGTGATCTTACACGTATCTTGAAAAATTCCTTGAAACCTGAATTAATAAATCGTTTGGATGATATTATTATCTTTAGGTCTTTAAGAAGGAAGGATGCTCGTAAGATTGTCAAACTCTTAATTGCAGAGTTAAACCAAAGGCTAGAGGAGAGAGGTTTGTATATTAGTTTGGATGAAAAAGCAATTAACCATCTTGTGAAGAATGGATTTAGTTTAGAGTATGGTGCTCGGCCTCTTCGTAGAATACTGCAGGATGAGGTAGAATCTCAACTGGCTGAATGGGTTTTAGAGCATCAAGTTGAGGATGGAGGAGATGCTTTACAGGAGGTTAAATTTGGTCTGGGGAGGGAAGGTATAACTATTCTAAATAAATAGTTTTATGAAATATATTTGTTCCAAATGTGGTTATGAAAGTATAAAATGGGAAGGGAAGTGTTCTTCCTGTAATGAATGGGGTTCCCTTGAAGAAATTTGTAATGTAACAGATAGTGATTTTAGAAATAAGGGTAAAGCAGAAATTTTTACTGTTAAAGATATAGAGCAGAATAATCCTTCTGAAAAGGGAACTAAGTCTAAAAGAAGGTCAACAGGTTTTGAAGAATTTGATAGGGTTTTAGGGGGTGGTTTTGTTGGCGGACAGGTAGTATTGATGGCAGGGGAGCCGGGTATCGGGAAGTCTACTATTTTATTGCAAACTGCAATCAACGTTGCTTCTAAGAATAAGGTTGTGTATGTCTCTGTAGAAGAATCTCTTCCCCAAATTTATTCTAGGTATACTCGTCTAGTAGGAAGGCGTAAAAAGCAGGAAAATTTAGTTTTTTCAGAAGAATTTGCTACAGAAAAGATAGTAAATATGTTGGAACAGGAACTCCCAGCGTTATGTATAGTGGATTCTATTCAGGCATTGGAGAGCATTAATGTAAATGGTGTGATGGGTGGTTCTTCCCAAATTAGAGCTAATGGGTATTTGTTAACTAAAGCTGCTAAAAGGTTGGGTATTCCTATTGTGATTGTGGGGCAAATTACCAAAGATGGTTTTGTTGCTGGTCCAAAGGTTTTAGAGCATATTGTTGATTCTGTATTAAATCTGCAAGGGGATGAATTTAATGTGTATAGGGTGTTGAAATGTATGAAAAACCGTTATGGAGCAACGAATGAAATAGGGGTTTTTGAAATGATGGAATCTGGGATGTGTGAAGTTCGAGACCCTTCAGAAATTTTTCTGCAGCGCAATAATGAGACTGTCGGTAGTGCAGTAACCGCGATTTTAAAAGGAACTAGGGTTATGTTTATCGAAATTCAGGCGTTAACTTCAGATGTTTCATCAGAGGGGGTGCCTCTTAAAAGAGTGGCAAATGGTTTTAAGAAAAATCGTTTAGATATGCTTTGCGCCGTGTTAACCAGAAGAGGAGGAATTTATTTGAATAATAAGGATGTGTTTGTTAATGTTGTAGGAGGTCTAAACGTTGAGGATCCAGCAATAGATTTAGCTGTATGCGCGGCTATAAAATCAGCGGTAAATGAAAGACCTCTTGAAAGTAAAGCTGTGTATATAGGGGAAGTTGGTTTAACTGGCGAAGTGAGAGGTTGTCTAGGTTGGGAAGCAATTATTAAAGAGAGTGCTCGCTTGGGTTATGAGAGTATATATACTTCAAAACATCTCCAAAATAAAGTTTCTTCAATCAAATTAAAAACGGTTGAAGATATAAAAAGTCTCTAAAACAGTCAATTCAAAACCCTTAAGAAAGGTTATCCATATTTTGCGTAACATTTAAGTAAATAAGAAACTCACCGTAACAATTACCTTATAGAAAATTTAGAGGGGTGATTAAAACATCGAACTGTTGCCTTTTCTAGGTGGTATGTTTGTAGGCTATAGTAGTGGGTGGTAGTTATGGGCTTGACATCTAAAAACTAACAGGGTATACTTACACTAGATCATTGAAAGTGATTTGTGGACAAAGACTTCTTGTTCCCAGGGTTTGGTGGAAGAGTCCCTTCAGACTGAACCTTTGGAATAGGGAGTCTTTTTGAACTTGCTGTCTCAATCTTAGAATATTTGAAGATAGTGTTCTGAGATTGGGGGTCGGTTTGGGCAGTACCGATCCCTGAGTTCTTTGTAGCTTTTTTTGTGATGAGGTTTGTTGTTCCCAAGGTTTGGTGGAAGAGTCCCTTCAAACTGAACCTTTGGAACAGCGAATCTAAAAATACTATTTTTTGTTTTCGCTCTTTATGGGGGTTGGTTTGGGCAGTACCAATCCCCGTTTTTTTAATGTGTTTTCGATATTTGACCTTGTATTGTGAAGGATATATAATGTATTAACGTTTATAGATTGATCTCTGGTCATTCTGCTACGATGAGAATTTCATTTCCTTAGTAACGAAATTATTTGATGTCTTGCGTATATGAAGATACAAGAATTAGAGAATAAGACCTTAGGTGATTTGCGTAAAGTCGCCCGTGAACATGGAGTAAAAAACTATACAGCATGTAGGAAGCCTGAATTAATTAAAAAGATTCTTGCAGCTATTGTAGAGAAGGATGGTTTTGCTACTGTGGAGGGTACTCTTGAAGTTATGAATGATGGGACCTATGGGGTTCTTAGGACTGATGGTGTTTTACCGAGTAATAATGATGTATATATCTCCGGTTCTCAGATAAAAAAGTTTGGTTTAAAAACAGGTGATTTTGTTAGTGGTCCTGCGAGACTTCCTAAAGAGAAAGAAAAGTATCTGAGCTTGTTAAGAGTGGATACTGTTTATGGGAAGTCTGCTTCAGCTTGTACAGAGAGACCTAATTTTTCTAAGCTCACTGTGATTTTTCCTCAAGACCAACTTAAACTTGAAACTACTTCGAATATTTATTCTACTCGTATGATGGATTTATTAGCTCCAATAGGTTTGGGGCAAAGGGCTATGATAGGTTCTCCTCCAAAAACGGGTAAAACTATTATGATCAAGGAGATTGCAAACGGCATAAGTACGAATTCTCCTAAAACTAAACTGATGGTTGTTCTTGTTGGTGAGAGGCCCGAGGAAGTGACTGATATGGAACGTAGTGTTGATGGTGATGTTTTTGCTTCGAATTTTGATGAAATGCCTGAACACAATTGTAAAGTTGCTGAAATGGCCTTGGAAAAAGCTAAAAGGCTTGTAGAGTGGGGTGAAGATGTTGTTATACTAATGGATAGTATTACTCGATTGGCAAGAGCTTATAATATAACGATGCCTACTTCAGGTAGAACCCTTTCTGGTGGTTTTGATCCTATCGCTTTATACCCGCCTAAGAAATTTTTTGGTGCTGCTAGAAATTTTGAAGAAGGTGGAAGTTTAACAATAATAGCTACAGCCTTAGTAGATACCGGGAGTAGAATGGATGACCTTGTGTATGAGGAATTTAAGGGTACGGGTAATATGGAATTGCATTTAGATAGGAATTTGGCACAGAGAAGGATTTATCCATCAATTGATATTAACAAATCGGGTACAAGAAATGAGGAACTATTACTAGACAAGGATGTTTTAAATCAATCTTGGAGGATTAGAAGGATGCTTGAAGTTCTAAATGATAATGAAAATCCAACAGAAGTATTGCTGGATCGTATGAAGAAAACAAAGGATAATAAGGAGTTGTTGGCAACCTTGCATGAGGCTTGATATAATCTGCCTGTTCATTTGTTGGACTTGAAATTATGGTATCTGAAGATAATTCGCGTTCTGAAAAAACAATCAAGGGGTTGAGTTTTAGGGATATTCAAGTGGAACAGAGCGAAGGGGAAGAAGGTGATAGTATATTTTCACAAAGAAGATCTTCTCTTAGAGGTTTTGCGGGTGTCTTGAATGGTATAGCTGTATATGCTTGTAAAAGATCTCTTTTGGCAAGATTTTTTGCAGAATTTTTCTCATATTTTTTTATTCGCAGCAGAATTATAATTACGGTTTTGGGTGTGTTAGGGGAGATTAGTTCAGGTTCTTTTCATAATTTGAAAAAGGGTGTGGTAAACAAATTATTTTGGGGGAGAGGGAAACTGTCTAAGATAACGGCTCAGTTCTTAGGTATCCTCCTCATATTCTTGGTACTTACCAGCTATACATATCAATCTGCAATTTTGGAACATGAGGAGATTTCTTTTACTCAGGTTCAAGCTGCTAGAAGTGATTTATTAATTCAAGGAGCATCAACTAACACTCCTATACCAGAAGATAGGAGCAGAATGGATTCGGAAGAATATATTGTTAGGACTGGTGATACAATCAGCTCTATTGCTGAATATTATGGACTTGATGAGGACACCATTTTGTGGGCAAATGATTTAGATGAGGGTGCTGATATAGAGTCAGGGGATACTTTAGAAATTCCTCCAGGGGACGGTTTGAATGTAGAAGTTGAAAAAGGTGATACTTTAGACGATTTGGCAGAAAAATATGCAACGAGTCCACAGATGATTATTGACATAAATTGGTTAGATTATCCATTTGAATTAACTGAAGGAGAAACTCTATTTATCCCAGATGCAGAAAAGCCTGAACCCGAACCTGAACCGCATGCACCTACTTACACAGGTATTGTCACAGAACCACATACTCCTGATCCTTCCCGTCCAGCTGAAGGTAGAGCAGAAAGGTTTTTAAACAATCCTGTTGCTGGAGGAGCTGGTAACGTTTTACAGTGTTTTTCTGGTTGGCATAATGGGATAGACTTCTCTGCGTCTGAAGGTACGAATATAGTGGCTGCTGCTTCAGGAGAAGTAACGTTTTCAGGTTGTCAGTCAGGTGGTTGTCCTCCTCTAGGTTCGTTACATGGTGGGCATGGTTTAGCCTGGACCGTTATAATTGATCACGGTAATGGGTATTCTACGATATATGGCCATTTGAGCGATTTGCACGTTGATAGTGGTGAGACTGTTTCTGCAGGTGACCCTATTGGTACTGTTGGTGCGACTGGGACCGCTTACGGTTTACATGTCCATTTCATGCTTATTGAAGGTGGTGGTTGGAATTGGATTAATCCAGCTCCGTATATGAATGAAAGTATGTGTGGGTATTGATGATGTATAGTATAATGTTTAGGTTAGGGCTTGTAGCTCAGCTGGTTAGAGCGTTTGTATGGCATACAAAAGGTCGTGGGTTCGAATCCCACCAAGTCCATTTTTAATTTATTTTTTATGAAGTTATTTATATGAAGTACAATCCTCAAGATTTCGAAAAGAAGTGGCAAGATAAATGGTTTAGTAGTGGGTTGTATGAAGCTAAGGATTTTGATGAAAAACCGAAGAAATATGTTTTGGTAGAGTTCCCTTATCCTTCTGGTGATGGTGTGCATATGGGGCATACTAGAAATTGGGTTATGTTGGATGCCTATGCACGATTTTTTCGTATGAATGGTTATAATGTGATGTATCCAATGGGATGGGATGCTTTTGGTTTACCTGCAGAAAATTATGCAATTAAAACAAAACGTAATCCGAAAGACATTATTAAAGAAAATACAGATATCTTTCGTAGACAACTTAAGAGTTTAGGAATTTCTTTTGATTGGAGTAGGGAAATAGATACTACAGATCCTGAGTATTATAAATGGACGCAATGGATATTTTTGAAATTGTATGAACATGGTTTAGCTTATCAAGCTGAGGCAAAGGTAAACTGGTGTCCTAAGTGTAAAGTAGTTTGTGCAAATGAAGAGGTTATAGATGGTAAGCATGAGAGATGTGATTCTACTGTAGAGTTTAGGGATATGCTGCAGTGGTATTTAAAGATTACGGCATATGCTGATAAATTAGCAGATGACTTGGATTTAGTTGATTTCCCAGATAGTGTTGTTTCTGCTCCGAGGAATTGGATAGGCAGGAGTTATGGGGCTGAAGTTATATTCAAAACAGAAAACAAAGAGGTTGATATAAAAGTTTTTACGACTAGACCAGATACACTATTTGGTTGTACATATATGGTTGTTTCTCCTGAGTATAGTGAATTGGATAAACTTGTAACTGAAGAGCAAAAAGAAGAAGTTGACAGTTATGTAGAAAAAGCCTCTAAGAAGAGTGAACTTGATAGGATGAGTGATGAAAAGGAAAAGACGGGAGTTTTTACTGGGAGTTATGCAATAAACCCTGTAAATAATGAAGAAATCCCTATTTGGATTGGTGATTATGTCTTAGCAAGTTATGGGACTGGTGCAATTATGGCTGTACCTGGTCATGACCAACGTGACTGGGATTTTGCGAAAAAGTATGGTCTATCTATAGTCGAAGTTATAAAAGGTGGGGATGTTTCTAAAGAGGCGTATGAAGATGTAGATAGTGGTGTCTTGGTGAATTCAGGTTTTCTAGATGGTTTAAATGTTGATGATGCTATAGAAAAAATAAATCAGTATTTAGAAAAAAACAATCTTGGTGAAACTAAAGTAAATTATCATTTACGGGATTGGTTGTTTTCTAGGCAAAGATATTGGGGAGAACCTTTTCCAATAATTCATTGTGATGAATGTGGCATAGTTCCTGTTCCTGAAAAAGAATTACCAGTAGAATTACCCGAAGTGGATGATTATGCACCAACTGGTACAGGGGAGTCTCCTTTAGCAAATATCAAAGATTGGGTAAATGTTGAATGTCCTAAATGTGGTAAAGATGCTAGAAGAGAAACGGATACTATGCCTAATTGGGCAGGTTCTAGTTGGTATTTTTTGAGATATTGTGATCCTAATAATAATGAATGTTTTGCTGATCAAGAGAAACTTAATTATTGGATGCCAGTAGATATATATGATGGTGGTTCGGAGCATATTACTTTGCATTTACTTTATTCACGTTTTTGGCACAAATTTCTCTATGATATTGGATTGGTTCCTACGAAAGAGCCTTATGCAAAAAGGAGGATGCATGGTGTTGTTTTGGGAGAGGGTGGAGTTAAAATGTCTAAATCTCTAGGGAATGTTGTAACTCCTGATGATATGGTTAACAATTATAGTGCTGATGTGGCTAGAACTTATGTTATGTTTATGGGGCCTTTTGAGAATACATGTGAGTGGAATGATGAGGCTGTACAAGGTGTGAATCGCTTTCTTAAGAGGTTTTTTGAGATGGTTATAGATAGATTCGAAAGTGTTCAAAAAGAAGAAGATCATGATGTAGAAATTGGTTTGAATAATTTGATCAAAAAATTAACAAATGATATTCCAGAGCTGAAATTTAACACTTCTGTGGCAAGTTTTATGGAATTTGTAAATAATTATAAGATGTATAATTTTACTTTAGAGCAATTAAAAAAGATATTGATACTTTTAGCTCCGTTTGCACCTCATATGGCAGAGGAATTATGGGGACGTATAGCCCAACCTTATAGCGTCCATCAGCAAGAATGGCCTAATTATGATGAAGATATGTTAATCGAAGACACTCTGGAGATTCCTGTTCAAGTTAACGGTAAGGTACGTGGAAGAATAAATATCCCTAATAATGCTAGTAATGATGATGTAAAACAACTTGTTCTGAACGATAAGGTATTAAGTAACTATATCGATGGGGAAGTAAAAGATTTCATATATATCCCAGGTAAAATAATCAACGTTGTCTGCGGTTAAATTTTACTCTTTTTAATCAATGTATACCCTGTAGAAAAAAGGAGGGTGTATTTTCTTGCTTTTAGGTAAAGATATCTGCTAATCTGTAGAGTAAGAGTTCTTGCAGATAGTATTCTATTTGTTTATTTGTGTTGTTTATTTGT
>PWFU01000082.1 GCA_003554185.1 Candidatus Dojkabacteria bacterium | reverse complement strand
GCAGCAAGGGAAGCAGCAGGGGCAGCAGCAGAGGCAGCAGCAGAGACAGCAGCATGGGCAGCAAGGGCAGCAGAGGAGGAGCAATTAAAAATGGTGCTATCTTTGATAGAGGGGAGGGGTGGATTATGAAAAATGAGATAATTCACGGGGATTGTTTGGAAGTTATGCAAGAAATGCCTGATAATTTTGTAGATGCAATAGTAACCGATCCGCCCTATGGACTAAGTAAAGAGCCAGATATAGCAGAAGTCTTAACCAAATGGTTAAGTGGGGAAGAATACCGGCACAATCACGGCGGCTTCATGGGCAAGGAATGGGATAGCTTTGTGCCTCACCCTGATGTATGGAGGGAAGCATATAGGGTGTTAAAACCAGGAGGGCATATCCTCTGTTTTGCAGGGACAAGGACGGTAGACTTGATGATGATTAGTTTAAGATTGGCGGGTTTTGAGGTACGTGATACCATACATTGGGTATATGGTTCTGGATTTCCAAAAAATTATAACGTAAGCAAAGGGATAGACAAGCGGTACGGTGCGGAAAGGGAGGTAATAGATAGTTACGAAGTTCTTAATATAAAAGGGGACGCTTATGGAACAATGAATGATAAACAAAATGGATCATATAAAAGTACTAATTATAACATAACCGCACCTGCTACCGACCTAGCGAAACAATGGGAAGGTTGGGGGACAGCTCTAAAGCCTGCACATGAACCAATAGTAATGGCACGGAAGCCTTTAGCAGAAAAGACTATCGCCGCCAATGTTTTAAAGTGGGGTGTCGGGGGTCTTAATATTGACGGGTGCAGAATACCGAGCAATGGAAATGTAGCAGGGACATCATCATCACACAGTACACCACAGGAGGGATGGGATAGACCTTGGCGACACAATGAAACGGCTTCTGCAAAAACATACGAGGCTAAAAAGGAGGGGAACAAAAAAGCTGTAGAATTAGGCCGCTTCCCCGCCAACTTAATCCATGACGGTTCAGACGAAGTGGTGCAGGGGTTTCCGCAGACTACAAGCGGCAACCTTAACGCAGGGCATAAACGAAGGGAAATTTCTGTCAATTACACAACTGGTGGAGGAACGGTTTACCGTGATTATGGTGGCGATGCAGGTTCAGCCGCCCGGTTCTTTTATTGTGCGAAAGCAAGTAAGGCAGAACGGAACATGGGATTATCCGACAAAGAAGAAGTAACCGTAAACGATGGCAGGCAGAAGGATATTGACAATCCATTTCAACGGGGGACTACACCACGCAAGAACAATCACCCTACAGTCAAGCCGCTTGCCCTGATGCGCTACCTATGCAGACTAATAACCCCGCCTGAAGGAACGGTGCTTGACCCTTTTGCCGGAAGCGGTTCAACCTTAATCGCCGCCAAACAGGAAGGGTTTAATTATATCGGTATTGAGATGGAGGAAGAATACTGCAAATTAATTAAAAAGCGCATGAGTAATTTTCAGCAAACAATATTTTAACAAAAGGAGGTAAATGAATTGGAAAAAAGACGTGAACTGATAGACGTTTTGGTAATGAGCGTTATTATATTGGGTTTACTTGTTTGCTGTGGTTATCTATCCAATACTCTCCAACAAAAAGAAAAAGAGCTTAAAGACATCAAACAGCAAATGATTATTGAGCAGGAGAGACAGGATAGCTTGGAAACCATTATTGACAGACTTGAAGAGCTAGAGCGAAACCAAAATAAATGGATGGACAGGTTACAAATAAAAGAAGTGAGCGTTACTAAATATGCTCCCCTTGATTCCAGGGCGGTTGAAGGACAATGTTATTCCGGGAACCCTGAAATAACTGCAAGTGGACAAAAGGTTGTTCCAGGGAAAACTTGTGCTGCAGGACCGGAATTGCCTTTTGGAACAAAAGTCATTGTACCCAGCAAAGGAAAATTTGTTGTTAATGACAGGGGAGATGGTGTTGGAAAAGGAGATATAGATTTGGCGGTTTGGTGTCAGGATGAAGCAGCGCGTTGGGGACGACAAGAAAAAATAGCCATTATCATAAAGGGGTGATTTAAATTGAAAAAAGTATTTTTAACCGGTCCTATTACCACATACGGAAATATTGAAGAAAACATAGACAACGGTATAAAAGCAACCAGGCGCCTTATGAAAGTCGGGTATACAGTTTTCTCCCCTTTTGTATTGGTAAAGACATTAGGCGCGGCCACATTTACTCATGCACAGTGGATGGAGAAAACTTTACCCTGGCTGGAGACGGTGGATATCGTTACTTTGTTACCTGGGTGGCGGTTCTCCAAGGGGAGCCAACAAGAAAGAGAAAAAGCAGACAGACTTGGGCTACCAATGATTGAGTTAAGGAATATATTAGATGACAGATTACCTCCTTGTGCAAGTTGTCCAAACGCCTGGAAGGCACATCGCAATCAAGGTTGCTGGGAAAATTGTTCTCATGTAGAGGAGTGGTTGAATGACTAAATTATCACAACAGGAAAAAGAAAGGCGCATACGCAGGTATTATGACTTATATGCAATATATGGTAAAGCCAAAGTGATTCAAGAGTTGGCTAAAGAAGAAGGACTTGATACAGGTGGTATGAGACAATTTCTGATAAGAAATAACGTCATTAAAAAAGAACCCCGGTACACAAAGGGAAAATACAACCATTCTTACGATTTGTCTAAAACAAGACCAATGTCGATAGATGAAGCGTATATGTATTTGTTGGGTAAACATGATTTAAGACAGTCTTTGTCTCAGATTGCTATGGATCATCATAGAAGTGTCCAACACATTAAAACTTATATTGAATTTTTAGAAAAACAAAAACCTGAATGGGTAACTGCGCTTCGTCTTCGTGGACAAAAAAGACGAATTTAAATTGACCCCGGGGCCTCTGTAATAAAGCCCCGGGGGTCCGCCTATGAGGAGTTGTCAGCGCTTCTTATTTACGCGTCACGCACTTTTTCGATTAAGTCGTGCACGAAGTTGGATCCTCTGCCCACTATGGCGCCAGTAAGAATGGCACCAACAACTGGGTAAACCAAAGTAACGTCCAGCAAGGCCAATAGGTCAATACCTGCCAGCACGCAGACTAAAACACCCAAAAGCATTGACCCAACCTTGTCCCAATAAACAGGGGTGTTTTCATCCAGCCAATCAATCAACGCTCCAAACGGATGCTTCAGCGCCTCCCACGCAGCCTCCACGACCAATGCCGCAACAAAAATAATTAACAATGCTTCCATACTTTACACCTCCCCTAAAGTAAATGCTCGGCAACTCTTTTATGTGTTGCCCATCTGTTCGGCCCGCTCAAGTCAACAATGCTGTCAGCCTCCAGGCCATCTTCCCCACCGCCAACCACGTATAGCACCTTGGCAAACTTGCCTAAGTCCTCCGCAACTTGGCGGGGGAATACTCCGCAACCTAACTCCTCTGCCAACTGGCCCGCAATATCTCTATCGGCCTCCCCAGAATAAACCACCGCCTTATCAAGCATATCATCTCCCTCCAATATCTGTCTGGTTTTTTCCCTCAATTCTGCCATCCGAAAATTAGCGCCCGGGCACGCAGTATCAGCCACGTCACCGTGCCCGACAACATCCTCCACACTCAATCCGTGCTGCTCAATCAGCTTTGCGTTTAGCCACGCCCCGGATTCCACCTGCGCGTCGGTCATTTCCTGCGACGAAAAGTCACCTTGGTAACCGATGCCAAAAGATCTGTGATTCCATTCTGGGCCAGCATGCGCCCCCTGTTTTTCGCCGCGTCCCTCGTAAATCGTGCCATCAAAACCAATCCACCAGTTATAACCGAGGCCAAGCCAGCCACGGCCATCGCGATGATATTCATGGGTTTGCTCCACCCCCCAGCTTGGATGCGCCATATGGTGCTGGATCAATTTTTCCACGCGCCCAATCGGAGACAGGCTCCCAGAGAAGCGCAGGCTTGGCTTGTGTATCCTCATTTTTTCAAACACCTCCTACCCTATTCGCTGGCAAACAAAAATCGCTCACAGCCTAAATGCGTTGGCTATCCTACCAGCGTAATACCAAGAATTATCAGCTGGAGGACAGCAGCCCCCAACACGCCCAAAACTGTCATAAATATCCTGTTTTGCATGCGCCTCTCCTCGTCTCTCTGATTTTCCAATTTTTCCACCCGCCTCTCGAGGGCGTGTATTCTAATGTCATGCTGGCCGATGGCTATTCTCTGGCCATAGCCGTTTGCATTCTCCGTCAACTGCTACCACCCCCACTAAAAAGCACCCCGGAGAGTGCTATCTAATCTCTCGCTTTATCTCGCTTATAAGGTTGGGTTTTTCCCGGTTAAACTCGTGCTCAAGCTGGAAGCCTCCCGGCTCGTGGGTTTCTGTTACGCCGATAATCCTTGCATCCATAGTAACCCCCCAGCTTTTATTTTGTATTGTTACCTTGTCTCCAAGGTCGTAGTCCTCTTCATACTTAAAAGGGCTGGCCTTGAATATTTCAGCCTCAAAAACCTTCTCTATTTTGCGGTCGGATAATTCCTCTTCTCCGAGGCTCTGTAACACGCTGGTGTCACTTTCGTCATCCTCCTCCAAGTAGGTTTCGTGGCGGTCTAATCCTAAGACTGTGTCTTTGATGAACACTTGCAACCAACTCAACTGCGGTGGTGCTTTGTAGCGTTGACCCTTGTGAGTTTAAAACCTCAACTGTATGCTTTGTAACGATTAACCTTGCTCTAATCCCGTCAACTTTCTGCTGTAAAGTCCAATTTTCATCTTCAAGGTAGTCATTTATCTCGGTTGTTTCAATGTGGTTATAAGCCATTAATTTCATTCTTATTACCTCCTTTGTTTTTTCACCCTCTGTCAACCTCTAAATATAGTATAACATACAGTTCACTACCTGTCAACACTTTTATTAAAAAATCTTCTTTTTTTTCACATTAATATTATTGTTAATACTAGTACTAGTACTAGTACTAGTGTAACCATGTAACCATAGGCATTAACAGAAGTTAAGTGCAATCGTAAGGCAATAATTTAATGACTTAGAGTTGCAGTTATATACAACCCTTTTCTTTCTTTCAGGTTACGGTTACACGGTT
>PWFU01000110.1 GCA_003554185.1 Candidatus Dojkabacteria bacterium | reverse complement strand
CCCCAAAACCCCAAAACCCCAAAACCCCAAAACCCCACATTCATAGTTAAAGATGACAAAGATTATAAATTATAAATTTAAACATATTCCCATAACAAGAGAAAATGTCTTTGATTTTAGAGAGAACACAGTCATTAGTGCAGGACCAACCCTCGTTGGGTCTTGAATCTTACTACAAAAAGAAGGTCGAAGAATTGGAACTTCAAATTCTGGAGAAAAAGAGCAACTTGAGGAGACTCGAAGCTCAGAGAAACGAAATGAACAATTTGGTTAAGAATCTTAAGGAAGAACTCTATTTGTTGTTGCAGCCAGCCTCTCAAATTGGTGAAGTCAGCAAAATGATGGGCAAGAAGAAGTGCTTGGTAAAGATTGGTGGTGAAGGAAAGTATGTTGTAGACATCGATCGCAAAATTAATGTTGATCTCCTCACTCCTAACACTAGAGTTGCGCTTAAAAGTGATTCATATTTGCTTCATAAAATCTTACCATCGAAGACAGACCCCTTGGTTAACCTGATGAAGGTCGAGAAAGTGCCAGATTCTACTTACGACATGGTCGGAGGTTTAGATGAACAGATTAAAGAAGTCAAGGAAGTTATTGAACTACCCATCAAACATCCTGAAATCTTCGAAAGTTTAGGTATTTCTCAGCCTAAGGGAGTTTTGCTTTACGGACCTCCAGGTACTGGTAAGACCTTGTTAGCTAGAGCAGTAGCCCATCACACTGACTGTTGCTTCATCAGAGTCAGTGGGTCAGAGTTGGTGCAGAAGTACATCGGAGAGGGAGCCCGTATGGTGAGAGAGCTCTTCGTCATGGCCAGAGCCCACGCTCCTTCAATCATCTTCATGGACGAAATTGATTCTATTGGAGGCCAGAGAATTGAGGGCTCAAAGGGAGACTCAGAGGTGCAGAGAACTATGCTCGAGTTGCTCAATTAACTTGATGGTTTTGAAGCTACAAACTAAATTAAGATCATTATGGCGACAAACAGAATCGATATTTTGGACGATGCACTTTTGAGACCAGGTCGTATTGATAGAAAAATTGAATTCCCTCACCCCAACGAAGATGCCAGATTAGATATTCTCAAGATCCATTCAAGAAAAATGAATCTAATGAGAGGTATTGATCTTGCCAAGATATCAAAGTTAATGCCTGGAGCTAGTGGTGCTGAATCTAAGGCAGTGTGTACTGAAGCCGGTATGTTCGCTCTCCGTGAACGCAGAATCCACGTTACCCAAGAAGACTTCGAGTTAGCCGTCGCAAAGGTAATGAAGAAAGATACAGACAAAGACCTCGCACTCAAACTCAGAAAGTGATTAATTTGTTACAGCTTATATAAAGACTTATGTTTATTAGTGTTCTTTAAAGATTAGAAAAATATAACTTCGAGAGTGATAACTCAGGGTTTATTAAGTTTTAGGTACTTCTTAGCTAGTTCTAAGTCATCGTGAAGCAACTGACGCACACAGTAGGCTATGTATTCTCCACCTGATTTCTCATTCTTCATGAACTCTGCTAAAGTGTCTTGTATGTAATTCTATATCATTATGAAAAGCTATTAAGTACTTTTAAGTTTATATTTCCAAAGGAGTCACCAAGATCGACAAGGTCTTCTTCATTTTGTTCCTCGGCTTCGTCAAAGTCTTCCATGTCAAAGCCAGCCTATAAAAAATAAGTAAACTTTAAAAGTTACCAATAATTCCGACATGTACACTTCAGAGCCAGTTTCCATATCAGCGAGACCGCGATCAGTGCTCTCTTTAATGGTAAAGAGGCCTCCTTGACTTGATCCAGGTCCTCCTAGCAAACTTGAGTTGTTTCTCTGATTTAAAAGAGACTCATTATCGTCTTCATCGTCCACATCATCCAAATTAACCTCAATCTTGTCTGTTCCACCATCATTATTTCTGTCTTGACCACCGTCGTCATAGTCTTCATCTCCTTCGACTGTGTCAAGTCTCTCTCCTTCTCCCATAAGGTCTCTTCTAAGTTAGTAGCCTGGCGTCATTCCACTGAACCCACTCTTTTCTTCTTCTTCTTCCTCATCTAACCCATCGTAAGACTGAGGCACAGGGGGTCTTTTTCCTTTCTTGGGCGATATCTCATTGTCAAGATATCTGAGCATGAGCGATAGGATCTTAAAGGGTGCATTGATTTCTGAGTTGATGTTCGAGTGGGAGGGGTTGTAGCCGATAACCATCAGACTTTCAATACGGGGGTCGCGCTGGACTAGAAGTTTTAGTAAAGCAGAAAAGGTCACGTTTTTGGTGTAGTAACCACGGAATAGAGGCTGCTGCAGAAGCCATTTGTCTAAGACTATTTTAAGTGATATTCTATTGTCAATAGATGTTTCAGACAGGAATTCTACTATTTCTTTTGGATTTGAATGGATCAATCTTGCAAATATCAAAATCAATGACTGTACTATGGATGGCATTCTGGTTTTGTATATCTTCTGTACTACGTTCATAAGCAGGTTGGTATCTATCTTTGGCTGTATGTTGTGGAATATCTGGATTACGTAGTTACCCAGACACATCGCAGCTTGTTCATTAGTAGCTGGAGACAGCAACTTCTTAGCAACATCTATAATCTCCTTGGGAGTTACCAGCTTCAATATTTCGGTATGACCTAAGTGTATGAAGGTCCTGAGGGCCGAGGTGCCGTGCAACAACAAGAAAATGTCCTCGCTTTTGTTCACGTAGTCCAGTAGTTTAGGGAACACAGCTATGATTTTGGTGAAGTCTGCGGTATCTTTGTCCTTGGTTTTCTTCAGAAGGGTGCAGAGAAGGTCTATTACGTGGGCAAGAATGGAAGAATCAACTATGTTTTGTGGCTTTTGTTCTGCGTTATTCTTATCAGCTGTGAAATCTAGAGTGTTTTGGGGCACTAGCATAGAGTCTTTATTGTCTATGTTGGGTGTGCAGTGGTAGTAGTTGTCAATAATCTCCATAATGAAGGGGATGAAGGTATGCACGAAGATGTCGCGACAGGTTTCATAGTGACACCAAATTTTGAACAAGTTCAGCAGTTCCTAGGCCAAGGCACCTTCATTGTGGTAGGACTTGAAGAACTTAAGGAGCTTGGGCGTGATTTTAGGAGCCATTTGAGCTACTATGTCTTCGTTAAGTCTTGAATACTAAGTGAATGCTTCAATTGGCAGATAAATTGTTTCGAGAGATGTTGAATCTAATAACCCAGTCAACTAATCCAATATAGGTTCGAATTTACCTTTGATAATATCTATAAGCACCTCTGGCTTCAGCTTTCTTGCGAATTTAACCAGACATCTAGTTGCAATCAACTTCACAGAGACCAGTTTCTCCTCTATCATGAACCGAATAGCCATATTCAGTATGTTAATGTGGATTTCTTCATAATCTCTGGGCATTATTTCCACCAGTTGAGAAGCACACTGCAGTGTCCTCCCTTTCAAGTAGCTTTTGATCATGCACTTTTCGAAATTGGTTTTCATCATTTCCTCAATTAGGATCTTGAGGTTGTACTGAGGGTTGCGTTGTCTGTACATGGATATATCTTCAGCGAAACTGCCAACCAGAAATAGGGCTACTTCTCTTTTCTTCCAGAAATGCTTTTTGTTGTCAGAACTGTAGGAGTAGTCGTAGATGTTGATCTCCTCGATAGTCTAAGCAGTGTTCTCTGTGCTCCTTAACTTAGTAGGTGATGATTAGCTAGATGAAGTAGTGAGGAATAAGTTTTCAACTACAAAGAGGATGGACTCGACTGCTACGTCTCCGAAGACCTCGATCAGAGAAGAGAGCAGGTCGAGGCAGGAGTTCCTGATGGATCTCTGTTTGTAGAAGTCTTCGTCTTTCTCGTGGATGAAGTGCTGGTAGTCTCCGAAGTGGTGTCTCTCCTTCAAGTAGGGAATAATCATGTAACTGCTGATAGTGGTAATTAGAGGGACTATCCCCTGCTTGACAACTTCCTGAACATTCTGCCTTGATATCAGTGTGGTTAGCAATTCAATCAGTTGTAGAGTCATCCCCTCTACGCCCTGCGCTTCCTCCTCGTCTTCGCTTTCGTATCCTAGCTCATGCTCCTCGTTCTCCTGCTCTTCTCCCTGCAGCTCCTTCAGACTTTGGTTGTATCCGAGTACCTCGGTGAACACCGGCAGGTGGAAGTTGAGCAGTTTCCAGGACGGCTCCAATATGGTGTTAATGCACTCCCGCGAGTAGTTAATTAAATCTCTGAAAATGACTGTCAAGCACTTCAAAGCGTTTTTCTTCACGTCGAAAAAGGCCTTCGGGTTGGTTTAGATGATTTGCTTGAAAAGCGCCATCCAGGTGTTGAAGGTCTCGTTCAGGCAACTGCCCACCAGGTCGTTGTCGATGCCGTCAGCCCAGGAGACGGTACGCAGACACAGGTAGAAAACGTCCAGAATTTGGTCGCGTCCATGGGCGTCAGTTTCTCCGTTGGTGAAGGCTGAATAGAGCGAGGGTAGGATCTTAGCCACGAAGGGGTTGAATTGCTTCATGGCTTTTTCGTCTTCGATAAGAGTAAGCAGGTTCTACAAGGTCTTAATCCCTAAATCTATTTTCAGGAAGTTATCGCTAAAAGTTAATCTTGTAATCATTACTTTTGGAGTAGTTCAACAATAGGTTCTAAGTAGTTTTCCCAGCACTAGGGGTACCTATGTAGCACAATGTGGGAAAGTATTTTCGCCTGCAATTTTAATAATAAGTTTTACTTGTAAGTTTTTGAGACAGTAGTCTTCAATCTCGTATTCAATCAGTTCCCGCATAATGCACTACGACTGTTAAAAATAATAAATACTTTTTCGTCTTCTTTGGGCACTAAACCGTTCCAACTGAACCTAACTATATCATACAAAAATACTCCTGCTATGTAAAAAGAGTTAATTTAGGCTTTAAAGCAAACCTAATCCACAAAATTATTGGGTAATTTATTCAAAAGATATCTTTTATATTTTGGGGTCTTCGTCGGTTCCAAAAGACTGCACTAGTTGTTTGACGGCAGTCAACTTATCAGCTGTGGCTTCAGGACAGAAAATGTTCAGGTCAGCGTCTATAACTGCTTCAGGGTCGGAAATGCATTTCTTGAGCGCTTCATACACTTAATTATTAATTGCCATTTTAAATTATCAATATTCTTTCTAAATTCAAACTTATCCTTTACTTAAACAAGACCTTCTAACTGGGGTTTTGGGGTTTTGGGGTTTTGGGGTTTTGGG
>PWFU01000104.1 GCA_003554185.1 Candidatus Dojkabacteria bacterium | reverse complement strand
TTTCTATTTTTTTGACCTGATAAACCGTTAAATAATCCATAGATCCACTTCACTGTGTATAATGTCCGATAAAGAGGAAGAAAACAGGTTTTCTATCGTTAAAGAGGCGGGAGTTGGTGAGAACTACGTTTCATCGGATGGTTTTACTCTACCAAAGAACGAGATACCTCAGAAGGACCTTCGGAATTTGTATGAGAGAGATCCGATAGTTCACCGTGAAGTCAACAAGGAGATCGAGGATCTGTTTGGTAAGGAACCGGAGGTATCAGCTGACAGTGACGAGTTGGAGGGAGAGATCGAAGAACTGTTGTTCGGTGATGTTGGACTTTACAAGTTGATGAAGGAGGCTTCTAAAGGTGCTTACTTAGATGGCATGGCCCTGATCTATCTGAACTACGATGGTGATGAGGAACTTGAGGAAGAACCCGATGCTGTTAAAGAGATAAAACAGGCAGGAGTGATCTACTACAAGGACGTTGAAGACTATAATTTAGAGGAAGATCTATCGAGTGAGGATTTTAACGAGGTAACGTCGTGGAGGGTTTCAGTTGGAGCCGGTCAGGATGTTATCCACAGTTCTCGACTTATCCACGTGATCTACGATTCTGTCTACGGTGATCCATGGGGAATATCTAAGATAGCCCCTGAGTTCGACTATCACGTTTTTAGACAGGTGATAGTGGAGAGTATGGTCTCTACCTTTTACCAGAACTCCAGCGGTATCAAAGCCTTCTCCCTCCCCGATAAAGCGAACAAGAAGGAGCGGGAGTTCCTGGAGAAGAACATCAAGAAGCTCCGGGAGAAAGCGGAGATCATCATTCCTAACGGGACTGAGATATCACATCCGGCTCCCGAGATAGCGGATTCCTCAGACACTTTAGAGCACTTGATGGAGACCAGCACTTCCATGCCGTTCCCCCTGCTTACCGGTGTGAACGCTGGTGCTGTTACCGGTAGCGAGACAAATTTGCGGATCTATTACATCGAGATACAGAAGAAGAGGCGTAGGACTATCAACGATATGCTAGTGTGTAAGCTGAAATATCTGCAGGAGAAGGGAGCGCTGCCCGAAGGTGAGTTCGAGCTTGAGTGGGGTGATGTGTTCGAGATGGACGAGGAGACACGGGCTACTGTGGATTACAAGAGGGCTATGACGGTGGAGAGGTTGGTGGGTGCCGGGGTGATGGGTGTGGAGGAAGCGAGGGAGTGGTTTGGGGTAGAATAAATATGTTTATCAACCACCTTTTTGTATATTGATTTAATGTGTTTGGAGAGCTTGAATGAGAAATTTAATCAACTTTTAGAGGAAATTCAAAATAGTCCAGAAAAGAATAGAAAAAATCGAGTTGAACAGATTATTTCTATTGATGAGAAAAAATGGTACGAGTTTCCCCCAGATGTATATCTAAATTTTACGGGGTATATAATAAATTCTTCCTTAGACCTAAAAAATAAGAATTGGCTTAAATGGGTTATAGATTTATTAAGCAATCATTTTCTAGAAAGAGATATTGATCCTAGGCATTTTACTAGGGCCCATTTTCAATTATCTAATTCTGAACTTTACAAAAAACGGATAGGATCTTCAAGTAAGTCAGGAATAGATGACCGAGTTTTATTTGAAGCATTAAAACATCTTAGAAAGGCAGCTAATATAGAGGGTCTTAAAGGAGTAGAAAATAGTTTAGAAAACAAGATTCGATGTAATTTAGGAGATACTCTTCTTAGATCTGGTCGAGTTATTGAGGCGATGAGATATTGGGATGAAGTCATAGATGATAGTCCTTCTTTTGGCATGGCATTTGCCTTGCGAGGTAGAGCTAAAGTTCAGTATGGGGATTTAGTATATTATAACGGTCAAAAAAATTTTTTTTTCCATTCTGCATATAAGGATTTGGAAAAGGCCCTTAAAACTTCTGATTTACATAAGTCTCATAGAAAATATTTTGGTAAGTTAAAGAAACGATTAGAACCTTTTATTCAAGAAGAACGCTCATTAGACGATCTAAAAAAGTTCTCAATGGGTGAAACCGAACAAGAGAAAAAGTATAAGAAATGGTGCCTGGATAACATACTTTTTTTAAACCCATTAAATGACATACTTTGCAAATCAATAGCCGCTCATGACGTGCTCCATTTACCGAATATGCATATGCCTGAAGATAACGATTTTCCATATCCTGGTTTGTTTAACCAGATGAAACAAGAATATGTGTCTGCACGTTTTATATTTTATGAGGGGGTAACTAGGAATGATACTCATTATTCCGACAAAGATGTTAAATTGATTAATACACTTGATTATCCTGAATATTCTTACTCGATAGAACAGATGAAAGCAGGATTGAGATTGGCATATTCTATATTTAGTAAGATTGCCTTGTTTTTAAACCATTACTTCGATCTTGGTTTTAAACCATATAGAGTTAAATTAAGTAGTATTTGGTACAAAGGTGGTCATCAAAATAACGGTATGATGGAAGTCTTTGAAAAAAGTGAAAATTGGCCTTTAAAAGCCCTATATTGGATTAAAAAGGATTTTTATGAAAGTGATTTAAATGTTGATGATTCCATAGATCTTATAGCTGATGATATAAAAAACATAAGAAATCATCTAGAACATAAGTATTTAAAGGTTCATGAGAGCAATAGTATGAAAGATCTAATGGAAAATAAATCCTTCAGGGATACAGTATATGAGAATGAATTAAGGTTTTCAATAGGGAAGGGGGAATTACTTGATTCAGGATATGCTATGTTGAAGTTGGCTAGAGCGGGTTTAATATATATCTCTCTTTCAATTCATTTTGAGGAGCAGAAACATAGTGGCCAAGAAGATACTAACGGGGTTATCCTTCCAATTTATTCGGATATATGGGAAGATAGTTGGAAAAGATGAAAACATCTTCAATTTTATCTTTTTTACAAAAACCATTAATTTATTTTAGAAACATTTTTTAGAAATTAAGGAGAGGAAAAATGAGTTGTAGAAATATTTATATTAATCATTATCTAAAAATATTGAAATCAATATTGTCGCCAATATTAATCCTATAATTGCAACTGTGATTATAGGTCTTATAAATAAAAAAGTTATAATTGATATGATAATTGTCCATACAGTAGCTCCTGGTGCTTTCATACCCATAAATAATCCTATACCTACCACAATTAGACAAAACGTAGCCCAAACTAATTCTGCCATTTGTGGAGTAGTATTATTTAAGTTATTGAACAAAGGTAAAAATAATTCACCAAATAATATCAGAACCACTATGAAAAATACTCCGATTAACACTAATCCTGCTGCACTTATGTTAAAATCATCAAATTTAATCATTTCTTTTAAAGTTTCTTCGACACTCATTATTAACCGAATTAAAGAATATTTATAAAAATTTTACTTGATCTTTAAATTACTTAATTTAAATTTCTATTTTTCTGACTTGATAAAGCCTTATATATTTCCCGTCCCCAATCTTACTCAATCAAATGGTCCAAGAAGACGAGAACCGCTTTTCAATCGCAGTAAGGGGCGGCGATGGAGAGCTTCTTTTTTCCTCCGATTCTATTGATTCCTTGGAGTTTGTTCTATCTGAGAATGAATTACGAGCTAAGGTGGATCTCAAAAGGACGGACAGGCCGGTTATAGTAAACGAGGACGGTGATCAATCTGAAAGCAGAGAATAAAGTTTTCAAGAATTCAATAGTAAATGACAGCAGACTGATAGAAGAGATGGACTTCGTCAGCGAGTCTCTCCAGCTGGAGGACTCATGGAGAGTGGAAGACGAGTTCATGGTCGCTCCCTTCTCCTTCATGTCCGAAACCGTAACGCACAACGGACTCAAGACCTGGTCGGAGATCAAGAAGACTTGGAAGATGTGGGAGAATAGACCGGTGTGCTTCGACCACCCGCAGACGGAGGTGGTTATGGATCCGGAGGACGTGATCGGATACATACGGAACGTGGAGAAAAACGAGGATAAGAAGAGACTTGAGGCAGAGCTTTGGGTCCTTAAAGAGAGACCTTCTTTTTCCACTTCGAGCGAGAACTACTGGAAGACCATGCTCGAAGCTTTGAAAGAACGAGACGAGATCTCCGCGGGATACTACACGATCATAGAGGAGGGAGAGGGAACGTTCACCGATATCTGCGGGAATACGATGGAATACGAGAAGAAATACACGCAGATCCTTCCGGACCATATAGCGTCGGTCAGGAGAGGTGCGTGCAGTCCGGATCAGGGATGCGGTATAGGTGTGGAGTCAATTACTGAAGATAAATCAAATTTTAACCCTCAAAGGAGGGGATCAGAAGTGTCAGAAAAGAACGACGAAGGAATACTGAAGAAGATATACGGTGCTTTGAACGAGGTCTTGCACAGTAAAAAAGAGGACGACTACACGGACAAATTAGAAGGAAACACCACGGAAGAAAAGGAGAATAACGAGATGAGCGAAGAAGAATGTGAAGAGAACGAAGAATGCGATGAAGAGCCAGAACAGGAGGAACAGTGTGATACTCCCGACTATGAGGAGTTGATCAAAGAGAAGAACAGCGAGCTGGAGAATCTGCAGGAAAAGGTCTCACAGCTGGAGGAACAGGTAGAGGAATACAGGGAAAAGGAGTTCGACGAACTGGTGAGTGAGGCCGTTGAGGCGACCACGCTGGACGAGGAAGCTTTACGAACTAAGGACAGAGCCACGATAGAGGCCTTGATCGAGGGAGCTCGGTCGAGCAAGAACACTGTGACGGAAAACGAAACGCAGGAGAACGAGGACGGTGGGAAGAACCTGAGGTCACCTCCGGGCGGATCCGATGATTCGGGTCCCGAGGTGGTTGACATTTACTCCCATCCATTAGATCAGTAGATTATAGAGAAAAGGAGAACAGAAGATGATATTGGAGACAGATAGGAACGACGTGGACATCAAGGAAGGAATAGACGAGAGCGGTAAGGCAGGGGAGAGCATCTCGGCCGGAGACGTTGTTGTCTACGACTCCGCAGCGAACGAGTGGATACATCCGACAGAGAGCGACGGATACGAGGGAACGGTAGGAGTGGCACTCGGTGAGTTCCCCGAAGAGAGCTTCGAAGAAGGCGACGTTATGGCCATCCGTGTTATCGGACTGGCTGTTGTAGTTGCCTCCGGAGCTGTATCGGAGGGCGACTGGGTTGCCACCGACACGGACGGGCAGGTCCAGGGATACGCTGGACTCAGTGCACAGACGGGACTGAAGAAGATCGGCAAAGCGAAGACCTC
>PWFU01000016.1 GCA_003554185.1 Candidatus Dojkabacteria bacterium | reverse complement strand
CTTTTTAATAAATTTTATGATTAGTCCAAGAATATTATTTTATATGCCCTCCTTTTCAGGAGGCGGTGCTGAACGTAATAGCGTCTTGATTGCTAATGAATTAACTCGTCTTGGATATTCAGTATCAATTGTAGTTGATAATCTTGCTGGACCTAATATAAAAATATTATCAGATGACGTACAAAAAAGAGAACTTTATGGAAATACACATTTAGCTCACATTTTATCTCTACGAAAATACATTAAAATTTTTAAACCTAATATAGTTTTTTCTCGAGTTGGCCTTTCAAATATTAAGGCTTTGTTAGCAACTTTTCTCACAATTCCATGGAAAAATATAGTCATTTCTTATGAGAGTTTATATGATCCAGTAGCCAAGACTGGTGGAAGGCTAGCATATATGTTCTCTTTTTTATTGACTAGAATTGCAGGAGCGACGATAGCTGTATCCGAGGATGTTAAATATGAAATAGTAAGTCGTTTCAAAGCAAGTATAAACAGAATATATGTATTACATAACCCTGTAAATTTAGAGCTTATAAGATCACAGGCTTTAGCTGATAAACCTCTATGGTTGAATAATAAGAAATATATATTATCAGCTGGCCGTATGATTTATCAGAAAGATCATGTCACTTTAATCAGAGCATTTTCTCTGCTTTCCAAGAAATTAAACTTTCATCTTGTTATATTAGGCGAAGGTCCCAAGCGCAAAGAAATAGAAAATCTAGCACGCGATCTGGGTTTGTGTGGACGCGTACATCTCCCTGGCTACCTTGAAAATCCTTTTCCAATCTATCAAGGCGCTGATTTGTTTGTTCTTTCATCTATATCTGAAGGTTTTGGTAACGTCTTGATTGAAGCCATGTCTCTTGGCATACCAGTGGTATCTACTAATTGTCCTGGTGGCCCCAAAGAGATATTAGACAATGGCAAATATGGCAAACTTGTTCCGATATCTGCCCCAAATGCTTTAGCTGATGCGATTCTTTCCACGCTTGCTAATCCAATTGATCCTCATATTCTTCGCTTACGCGCAAATGAATTTTCTGTTGAGTATATTGCTAAAAGTTACTTAAAATTATTATCTATTTCACCTTAGTGAATTATCAATCAGATAAACGATGTATCCAACCTTGATTTATTGTTTATTTTTATTTCATTAGTAGCCATTCATAAGCACCTTGATACTTTTTAGACTCTATTCCCCAATGCAGATCTTTGTGTACTCTTTTTTTACCAAAAATGCTCATTTTCTTTCGCTTGTCCGGATTATTCAGAAGGTACTCAATTTTTTCTGTAAAATCAGCAACATCGTTAGGCCTTGCATAAACTGACGCTTCCTGTGCAGAAAACCTGCCTTCTGTCAGGTTATACTGGACTATGGGCCTGCCCAGGGCCATATATTCCATGATTTTGTTCATAGTGGACTTGTCGTTCATCTCGTTGGCCACGTCAGGGTTCACGCACACATCCGCGGTGCAAAGGACCTCAAGCAGGACTTCATCAGGTACCCTGCCGGTGAAAGTCACGTAATCGGAAAGACCCAGTCTGGCACTAATTTCCTTCAACTTTTCCAGCTCGGTGCCCCCGCCCACTAACACAAACTGCACGTCCTGGCGCTGCTTCTCCCTGATCATTATCCTTGCCGCTTCAAGCAGATGGTCAAGGCCTTCCTGGGCACCCATGACGCCCACGTAACCTACCATGAATTTACGTCCATTCTTCCATTCAGGATTAGGGGGTGTATCTTTGAGCCGCTCCAGGCTGGGACCGCTGCGGACAACAAAGACCTTTTCCGGATCCATGCGACCGCGCTCAATGGCAATGCTACGATATGACTCGTTGGTGGCAAAGGACATGTCCGCACTCATAAAGGTCAATCTCTCCAGCAGGAGCATAAGCCGGTATAAGGCATCTCTGCGTCCGAACTTGGCGATATACAGCTCAGGATTGATGTCGTGATGGTCAAAGACAAATTTTTTGCCCATAAAAATCTTATAAAAAAGCCCGATAATAAAAATCAGGTCCGGGGGGTTGCAGGCCTGGATGACGTCAAAGCCGTGCCTGCGCCAGACCCTTAAAGACAGGAAAAACTCCCAGAAAAGGGCTGATGAATACTCCACCAGGTAGCCCAGAGCTCCGGAGCCTTCATGAGGCAGCGGGTGGCGGTAAATATGCACTCCTTCAAGCTCTTGGTAGCTCTTTTCATACCCTTTGCCTTTGGGGCAGATTACGCTGACCGTGTATCCGGCCTCACTGAGGGACATGCATTCCTGCCACACCCTGCGGTCAAAGGGCAGGGGCAGGTTTTCAACAATGATCAAGACTGATTTTTTACCCTGGCTTTTCTTCATTTCCACCTACCAGCATATCCCCTGGTATTCACAGTCGGTTGAGATATTATTACTGATCCTGACAAAATCAATAACAGACTGCCCCTGACGCAACTTCTCGAAAACAGTGCAGAAATCAGGGTCTCTATTGCCGATGACAATGGTCTGTGCATGCTCCAGGACTTCGTCCATACTCCGGACCATAAGCCTGGAAATATGCGGGATCTTGTTCAGGATATAATCCCTGTTGGCCCCTACCAGACTGGCGATGTTCACGTTGTTATCATAAAGCTTCAGATCATATCCCTTACCGATCAAACGTTCTATAATTTCCACTATGGGACTTTCGCGCAGGTCATCTGTACCGGACTTGAAGCTGAACCCCAGGATGCCCACCTTTTTATTGTCCAGGGCCATGATCCGGTTCAGGCCCTTTTCCACATGCAGATTGTTGCTTGGCAGGATATTATTAATGATGGGCAGTTCCAGATCAAGGGTTTTGGCCTTGTAATTCAAAGCACGCACGTCTTTGGGCAGGCAGGAGCCTCCAAAGGCAAAGCCAGGCTTGAGATAGGCTGACGAAATATTGAGCTTTCTGTCCTGGCAGAAAATGTCCATGACCTCGTGGCTGTCCAGCCTCAGTTCTTTACAGATGTTGCCGATCTCGTTACTGAAGGCTACTTTAAGGGCGTGCCAGACATTGTCCGTGTACTTGACCATTTCAGCGGTCTCGATACTGGTCTTTATCAAGGGGGCTTGTAAATCCCTGTAGAGTTCAGCCACCAGGTTCCCGCTCCAGGAGTCGCTCTGACCTATCACTGTCTTGGGGGGGTTAAAAAAGTCATATACTGCGCTGCCCTCGCGCAAAAACTCCGGGTTGATGCAGACCCCGAATTCCTGTCCAGCTTTTTTTCCGGAGTGCTCCTCCAGAACGGGGATGACCACGTCCCGCATGGATCCAGGCAGCATGGTGCTGCGGACCACCACCACGTGGCTGTCGTCCTTATTTTTCAGGGTCGAGCCTATATCCTCGCATACCCGGCGCACAAATTTCAGGTCCAGGCTGCCGTTGAGCTGGCTGGGAGTGCCTACGCAGATAAGGGATATCTCGGATTCCATCACAGCCTGGGCTGAGTCTTGAGTGGCCAGGATCAGGCCTGTCTGCACCCCATCATGGATCAGGTCCCCGATATCCTTCTCAATGACCGGAGTCTGCCCGGCATTTATCAGATCCACCTTGGTTTCGACTGGGTCCACCCCGATAATGGTGTGACCGTCTTTGGCTAGGCAACCGATGGAAACCGCCCCTACATAGCCGAGTCCGAAAATGCTGATCTTCATTTTTTGGTGCCCCTTTTCAGCTCAATTATTCTTTTGTTTATATTCTTTTGTTTATAATGATGTGGGTCAAAATATTTGCCTCCGCCGCTAATAACCCATAAAAGCGTATAGTTACACACTCCATTATTTCATTATAACCAGGTGAATACCAACCAGCAATGGGATTAAGTGATCCTTGCAAAACCTGGACCTCCATAGCAGGATCGCTAAAGAGTTCTATCCCGATTTCACCTCTGGCAATGGCAACCCCATTTTCAGTTGCTGTAAAGTTACATTGGGGATGACAGTGAAAAAAAAACAATAAAAAATAAGTTCTGGCGGTAATATGGTTGGTAATAGTGAAGGACCTGCTGTTTATGTCCTAGACAATCTGTCATGACACTATGGCCTAAGAACCTGATTTAAGATAAGCATCATGCTTGGCTGACCTTGTGACCTAGACGCTAAGTTCCAGAAGACGGTTTCCAATCTAGCTGTGAAAGAGTAAAAATTATTTAACTGGATTTGCCAGAATTTTTATGACCGTATTTCATTATTACCTGCAAACAGAGAAACAAATGTTGCGAAGTGGAAAAGATGTCACTATCATATATCCCATTGCAGCAATGTTCTAAGCTTAGCATCACCATGGATATTATTTCTTGCTACCCCGGTCCAAGAGGGAACTTTATAGTCAAACCGTCTGGACACCCAACCCAAAGGAGGATCTTCTTGGCCCCGGACCAGCTCCAGCTCTGCATCTGAGCACTGCAGGCAGATCTTGACCCCATTATTCTCTGCCCAGATGGAATCTTTTACCTGCCAGACCAGGCAGTCTTCGGAAAAGTGCCAGAACCTCTCAATATCATGCCTATCTTTGCATTCCAGGTGGTCCTCTATAATCAAAGTGCCCTTATTTTTATCCAGCTCCAAGTTCCTTTTATGCAAGACAGGGTCTTTCAGCCTCAGATAGCCGTCATGCATTCCAGACACACTATCCTTTTCCATGTCAGACTTAATGCCCTCGCACCAGGCATTTGCCTTTTTGAGCCACATAAAGTTGCCACCTATGACGGACTGATCTAGACAGTCCACTCGGACTGTATTGTGTGCAGAAGTGCCCCGAAAATAATTTCTCCATTTCTGCTTGGTATGGTAGGCATAAGTGCCAGGATCTATCAAAAATTCTCGACAGTGAATGCTTACGTATACAGAATGTGCGTCGGCATGAGCATGTGCTGCAATGGAGAGATGGCCGAAAGGACCACATTTAAACACAATATGGCATTCTTGTGTTCCTAAAATAAAATATCCGCCATGATTGAATGATAATGGATATAATTTATTTTCTTCATAAACTGGATAGTTGTAATTTATTTTTTTTTTAGCAATCGAAGTGTACCAATATGCTTTGTGGTCACTATCCTCTTCAGAACCTTCATGAAAGATCCTTACAGCACGAACTATATGGTCGATTGGATTGTTTTTTTGACATAAAGCAAAGACACTTGCTACACCATCATCAGAATCTCCGAATTGTGGCATATTGCCACATCTATCCTGAATAGCTTCTAAAAAAAAACTCATCTTTATGATGCGTTGATAAAATTCATCGGTAAACGGTGTCCCACTGCCTACACTCACTAAGTATGCAAGAAATAAATACTCTAAAACCCAATAATGATAATAAGTTGATTGCTCTTTATTTACCCCATCCACAAAATTCTGCTTGCTGGCTTCCATTTCAAGTTGTTCATGGGCAAATAATTTCCACTTTAGACCATCTTTTCCTAAGTCAAATACATTGCAAGCCACCCAGATACAAGTAAGCTCCCCAATAAGATGATTATTAGCCGAAGAGTATCTAGATAAAAAATTTCTTATAAACCAGACATGCTCAAAAATGCTTTGTTTAGCTTTTGCTGGCAAGAGCTGAGGATTATTTAACTCATCACGTCCCTGCCTTAATGCAATAAAGCTATATACAAAACACCAGCTCAATACCCTAAGGCCCACTTCAAGGGCACTGCACCAATGGACTCCTAGCCCAAAAGGGTTTTGTTCAATAAAATTTTCAATCTCTTTCAGGCAATAATCTAAATCTTTGGTTTGGCCACTTACAGCATAGGCTAAAGCAACAGGCACAAGATGCTGGTGACGTCCAAGTTCCCAAATAAACTTTATATTTCCAACTTGTTCCGGATTTCGATAGTCAATCGATTTGCCATAGATTTTTGGAAGTAATTTACCTGAAAATGGTTCTCTATGCCAATTGGTCGGCCGACCGATTGATAGACCCGATACTCCCAAGAGATCTATCGAGCCATGTAACAGCCTATCCAGAGCATATCTTTCCTGAGCTTTGATTGAATGCCGATGCTGAGTCCATTCTTTGTCGAAGGGAAAGAGTGGTCCTGCAAATCTTATACTTTCTCTGGGCTTAGGTCTCCAGCCTTTGCTGATGCGGTTTTTTTCATAGATTTGCCCTAAATATCTGTTCACGCGAAAGACAATTTCCAAAACATTCATCAATTTGAGTCTATTATAGGTCCACTGCAACCGCTGTCTCACAAAAACTCCCTTTGCCAGATTTCCAGGTTGAGAAGAGTCCAGAGCAGTTTCTCGTGATTTTGCCTACCCTGCTTATGCTCCAAAATTATCTTTTCAAGGCGATCTTTCCTGTAATAGTCTTTGGTTCGTGCATCAATTCCCAGGAGGTGCTCCCGTATATATTCATACAAAGGTCCTTGAAACCATTTATTCACCGGAACCCTGAAGCCCACCTTAGGCCGATTGATAATCTTCTGTGGAATCAACTTCTTGACGGTCTGTCTCAGCAGATATTTTGTAGTTCCATTTCTCACCCTCCAATGATCCGGCAGTGTAGAGACAAATTCGATCAGTTTATGATCCATAAAAGGCATGCGGGCCTCAATAGATACTGCCATGGTCATCCTGTCTCCCCGTTCCAGAAGATTATCCGGCAGCCAGCTAGCTTGATCAAAAAACAGGAGCTTTCTGAGCTGGCTGTTATTTGCGGCAACAGAAAAGGGGTAATCAATTTTTGATGGCTCTGGAGGAAAAAAAGAGGGATTTAGAAACTTGACTTTTTCAGACAGGGTCATAGCTCCAAACCAACTGGGAAATCTATCTCTTTCTTCTGCTAAGCCCAGATTCAAAGCAGCAATCTTTGCACGCCTGAAACTATAGGGCAAGGACTGGATCAGCGGTTCGAAGAACTTCGCTCTGATAGTGTCAGGGATTTTTTGATAGTACGGAGCCAGTCGGTCATAAACATGCTTAGGATAACCTCCAAGAACCTCGTCACTCCCTTCCCCGGTCAGGACCATCTTCACGGATTGGGAGGCGGCATGGGAAAGAAGATAAATAGGAATGTCCGAGGGCTCGGACACGGGGGCATCTCGATAACGAATCAAAAGAGGAAGCTTGTCCATCATCTCCTGTTCATTAACTACAATCTCATGATGCTCAGAACCAAACTCCTTGGCTATATCTCCGGCAAAATTGAGTTCACTGTATTCAGCAAGGTCAAAACCAACTGAAAAGGTCTTCACAGGCCTGGTACTGTGCCTGCTCATCAGGGCAAGCACAGCAGAAGAGTCGATTCCGCCGGATAAATACATACCGTAAGGTACATCACTAACCATCCTGATCCTGACTGCTTCATCAAGAATTTCTTTAAACTCTTGAATAATCTCAGCAGGATTAGATTTTGTTCTATGTTTTGGTTCATACGCATCCGGGGGAGTATAGTATCTTTCCTGCCTGATCTTACCGTCCTTCCACATGAGATAGCAGCCCGGCATAAGCTTTTGGACATCATGAAAAAGGGTTTGCGGGGCAGGGACATATCGATAAGATAAGTAATGACAAATGCCTTGATAATCAATGCTGGGCTTGAAATCGGGAAGCTGTAAAAGGGACTTTATCTCTGAAGCAAAAAAAAGGCCTTTTGATTTTTCAAGGACAAAAAGTGGCTTTTTACCGAAACGATCCCTAGCCAAAAAAAGCTGGTTTTTCTTATGATCCCAAAGGGCAAAGGCAAACATGCCTCGCAATTTAGACAAGCAATATTCGCCGTATTCTAAATAAGCATTTATTATAACCTCTGTATCTGACTCAGTAATAAAACTGTGTCCCTTATTAACAAGCTCACTTCTTAGCTCCTGAAAATTATAAATTTCTCCATTAAATACAATTACAATGCTCTCATCATAGCTCTTCATGGGCTGATGGCCTGTATTTAAGTCTATAATTGAAAGGCGTTTATGAGCTAGTGCTAAATGATAATGACCATACAATGTTTTATCTTGGTAGTATCCTTCATCATCAGGGCCTCGATGAGAGAGTACTTCGTTCATTTTTCTTAATGTATCTAAATTAGTACGAAAATCATGAGCAGTTATGAATCCACATATTCCACACATTTTATAAATATCCATCAGTTTTTATTGCTATAATAGAGTTTATTAATCCAAATAAATTTTCAACAATAATTTTGGATTCTGGAAATAAGATATTCATCTGAGTTTTATTTAATAAATTCCAATCTGGTCTAGTCTTTTTTATCCAATATCTATTAGTGATTTTTAGAAAAGGAATTAAAAGTGATCTAGGGAAAAAGGCAATAAATGGCAGCCAAGCATGGCTCTCAATAGAAAAATATTTATATAAAGTCTGGACATAATACTGTTTTCCAACTCTAATGATTTCTTGAGCAAATTCTCTCTGTCTTTGTAACTACTCTTTTTTAAAAAATTCTTCGTCAAAGCATTCCCATATTTCATCTTTGGTTACTGTGACATGTTCTATTACTGATGAGCAAAATACAATATCAAAAAAACCATTATCGAATGGTAAAATTTCATTTTCATGAAGGTGTACTGGCTGATATCCGAATTTACTATGGCCTTCATTATAGGCAGGATTAATATCAGCTATATATAAATTATTGTTGTCAACTTCAGTCCCTTCTAGTACTCTGTTGATATTTGTACCCTCTTCAGAACCTAAATCCAGTATTTTTGAATTACAATCAATTGAAAAAAGCTGTCTAAATATATTAGCCCTTTTTTTTCGAGAACTAGATGAAATGGATTTTACACAAGAGATGATTATATTTATTTTTTCATAACTTTACAGCTATATTATTTTTTGAAAATGGCTGCCAACCGGAAAAAAAGATAAGGCATGAGCGGACCGCGCTTGTGACGATTGGCATAAAGTCCCCTAAAAAGAGCAAGTGGAGAGTTTGCAAAATGACCAAGTATTTTTAAACTGTCTTTTTTCGTCTGATACAGTTCATAACCGAGCTCTTTCATCTGAGTCTGGCATATTTCTTGAGCGATCCAGATTTCTTCCTGGCTTAATTGTGTTTTCCAGCGCCCTATGGAGGAGGAAAAAATACCCTGGCCCATATTGCCATGGGAACTCCCATATGTTTCAACATTGAGCATGTCCTGTTCAAAATCCTCTCCGATCTTTGCACATATCTCTTTGACTGTATTCACAGGATCAGTAACCAAGTCCTCATAACGGACTATGTGCAGGTTTTGCCGGGGAACACTCTCTTTGATTCCAGGAAGCAGCTTCATGCTGGATTTCCAGAGCAGAGAAGTTATCACCGGATGATAGAGTTTTTTCAGCCTTTCCCCCTCTTCCGGGGCTGTAGCCCGCCATTTGCCCTGGTAAGAAAGTAGAAAATCACGCACATCGCGCACGCAGACTATGATCTTCGCTTGGGGAAAAAAATCCATTATGGTCTGAACATGAAAGATATCCCTGGGAGTATTATTCCCCCAGCGTTTCTTGCCTTCATGCAGCATTTGCATTTCCATAAAAGAGGAAAAAACATCGGTATAGGAATTCCAGTTATTGCTAAGATTATCGCGTACCTGCATATCATCCAGCAAAAAAGCAACTCGGGCCTGATCATCAGACTCATTATAACGGCCGTATAACGTTTTGAGCCGTTCCAGGATCTTAAAACGACAGGATTGGTCAAACTCTCTACCGAGTTCCTTTCTCCTGGCCCAGATATCATCAAAAAAATGTGTTTCCCCGGGAATAAAAATGCTAGAATGTTTGTCTAATATCCTGGCGGTAAGAGTTGTACCGGAGCGGGGTGTCCCGACTATGAAAATGGGACTGTTAGCAGTTGAGCAATCGTCCATTTTTGCTTGTCTCCAACGTTTTATGGTATATATCAAGTAAGTTTCTAGCAACTTTCGGGGCCATAAAGTGTTCTATAGCATATGTATGATTAAACCTTGCTACCCTGGCCAGGTACTCCCGGTCATAAGCAAAAGTCTGGATCTTTTTGGTGATTGCTTGAATATTATTGGGCGGAACTAGCGCACCCATTTTTCCATCCTGAAATATATCCACAAGACCACCAACAGGACAAGTTATCACTGGCATGCCAAAAGCAAGAGCCTCCAGAACAGAGTTTGGCATGCCTTCACCATAGTAGGTTGGAAAACAGTAAATGTCGTGCTCATTAAAAGCCACAGCCTTGTCATTATCTCTAACATATCCAAGGAATTTGATTGTTCCAGAAGGCAGCCCCAGATCCTGAACATACGACTGAAGCTTTTCAAGCGCGGGGCCATCGCCGGCAATTGAAAGTTTAATTTGTAATCCCTTGCCAATCAGGCATTTTATTGCGTCCACGGTTTCAAAAACTCCTTTGGCTTTTTCAATGCGAGCTAAGAAAAGAATGCTCAAAGAAGTATTATTTTTTAGATTTAACACTTTATGTTCAATATCAAATCCATCTAAAAGTGCAGGATCAACAGCTGTGGTCTGCAAATAGATAGGAGCGGTTATCCCCCAGTTACAGAGCGTTTTTTTAAAATCAGAAGCTAAAACAATGAAAGCTTCTGCCTTTCCATAGGAATACCTGAAAAATTTTAAGAAATATGAAGAAATATATTGAGCAAAAGATTCATCCCAGCCACGGAAAAAAACAATTACAGGCAAACTCTTTCTTTTGGCCTGCAAAATGAAAAGTCCATCTCGAATGAAGCTTTTTAAGTTAAGCGAAGGATTAATGTGCACTAGATGAATATATTCTTTTTTGATTAATTTATTAAATCTTAACTGATCTGTAATAATATGCGCAAGTCTACCGTTACCTTTAACAGACCCAGCTTCAAAATAATTTATATCAACGTGATCATTGTTTAGATATGGTAAAAGAGAGCGGTAGTAATTGGCTACTCCACCAGAACCATGGAAACAAGGAAAAGAAATAATTATTTTATATGGTGATGACATATAGATGACAAATAAGATAATTGTTATTATTAATCAGGTGGATTCGAATACTTAAGAGCATGATTCATTTTTGACATAATGCCTATGCCTAAGCCTACAATGCAAAAGAATATTAAAAAATTGAATCCATTACCTTCAGCTATAAACCTGACAGATAATATTACAAGGTTTAATATACAAAATATTAAAATAATAATACCATCATTGATAGTGCTGATGATTTTTAATTGTCGTTTCACAAAAATAAACATTTGTATTGCTGATCCAAATAGAAAAAGAAATAAATATATTCCTCCAAAAATACCAAAAATAGCTAAAATACTTGTATACGAGCCGTGACCCCATGTTATGTTAGTACTTAGATATCCACCTTCAGGGCCAATAAAATGAATCCTGGGACCAATACCATGCCCTATCCAAGGTTTTTCTAAAAATTTATCCCATAAAGCATTTTGGAAAGCATAACGATGAGAAGACAATTCTTCCATCCCTCCTTGTAAATTAGATATACGGTTTAATTGTGCCTCTACTGACGAAAATAAATTTGCAGTTAAAAATAAACACAAGACGATAACCAACATAGCTGTAATTTGAGTAAAGTTTTTTTGTATAAAAAAATAAAAAAATAAGATACTTGTTATGGCGCCAACAGTTGTTGCCCTGCCGCCGCTTATAATAATAAATAAAGCAAAAATAAAAATTAGTGTTAAAAATTTAAAATCTAAACGTTTATTATAATATATTGCTAATAATGCAGCCAACCCAACAGTTCCTACTTCTGCCAGGCCGCCTATCCTCCCCCCCCTACCAGGGTCTACACTGATTGCTGTATAGGCGAAACGACCTCCCCAAAAAGGTAAGTCAAAACCCAAAAAATGCGAAAATACTCTAAGTGTACCAAGCAATAGACATGCTATAATCAGCCACTGAAGGAATTTATTCCAGAAATTATTACCAATAGTAATAAAATATCTACCAACCCATAAACTATAGAAAAAAATACAAACTCCAAGAAAAATTAAATAATATTGTCTTATACCCGATTGGCCGCCTAAAACTGTACTGCCAAGAACAGGATTAAATATATAATGGATTATTGTGATATATATTAAAATGATTATGGCAAAAACAGGCAAAAAAGTTTTTATAGGAATGGGGCTATTACCATATTTTAAAAGTTTTGCGAAAGCAAATATGAACAAAAAAGGAGGAAATAATTCACTTAATAAAAAACCTTGTAATGGTATTAATGGTGACAATGTAAAAGGTATAAAAATTATTAAGAAAAATATAAAGAAAACAATCAAAGTTTTATTATTATTGTTTACTGTATTCAACTCGTAATGATTTGTAGAAGTATACGCATTTTGCATAATTTTCATCATTAAAAAAATAAAATTAAATAATATATAGCTACACCGCGCCAATCTGTTCTCTGGTAACCATTCAGAGGGGGCTAGGTGTAGACTCATGACATTAGGTCAGGGAACTGTCCCCGCTAAGTAATGACTATGCAGCTTCACTTAATTTCGCGTCTGTATATTTGTATTCGTCAAGGAAAAGAGTCGGGGGGACTGTTCTCCTGGCCGGTACCTGACCCTTTTAAAGTTTACGTTCTCCGCTAATTAGAAAAGTAGGAAAACTGGAATTCCGAAATTCATTTGAACACTATTGTGTACATAATAAACTCATTTTTTGGGGAAGTGTGTCTCGTAAGAACCAGTTATGTGCTACATGAAAAGTGCAATATATACAACAGAGTATAAAATGCCGATTGAAAAGGTAATAATATAATTATATTAGTTTTATATATTCTTACAAAAGCAAAAGAAGGGAAAAAAAGCATCTAATTCTTAGAAAAATAAAACTGAATAAGACTGTCTACGTTTCATATGACTATCTGTACTTTTGATTATCATGAAACTATAGGATGTTTAATTGATCTAAAAGTAAATTTTTGAGTACACATAATGATAATTAAGCGATTTATTTTTCTTAATAATGCAAATCTATTAGGATGTACAAGCATAAAATAATAATATGCAATACTTATAATTTTGTTTGCTCTTAAATTAGAAGCATCTTGAAAATATTTTTTTGCTTTTTCCAGGTTTCCTTTTTTATAATAATCTAAAGCAATCATTAAGTTCCAATAGGCAAGTTCAACTGGTTGCATAATATAACCAACCTCATCGATTAATTGCAATTTTCCAATAATCGCTTTACTGCTGCTGCTTGTAGAGTCTGGTGTGTTATATATTATAGCTACAACCTCTAGATGGTGAGCAAATACATATTTTTGAGCTAAGCGAAAACTCAGCTCGACATCCTGCATGGCTTTCATTTTTGGGTTAAAGCCTTCAACCTCCTCAAGCAAACTTTTTTCAATCATCCAGCGACTTGGGAATCCAACTTCTGAACTTTTATGCGCTTTTTTATCAATTCTAATCAATTTACCACTTAACCTATCTCTGATTTCATACCATGACACAATAAATCTTGCGCCGCTATTGTGCATAACCTTATACTGACATTCAAATCTATGTGGCAGGCTCATATCGTCATCATCAAGAAAAGCAATATATTTACCTCTTGCCATTTTTATACCTAGATTACGAGCATTGTTTGCACCTTTTTCAGAATTTTTTAGGCAGAGTATACGTTTGTCTTTTTTTGCATAATTATTTATTATTTCCCAAGTATTATCAGTAGATAGATCATCAATAATAATTAACTCCCAATATTCAAAACTTTGATTGATAACACTGTTTATAGCATTAACCACTAGCTTTTCTCTGTTATATGTTGGTATAATACAGGTAACTAAAATATCTTTGTTATGCATAAAAACACCATAATATATGTATTTTGTTTATAATATTTATGTAAATTAAAATAATGACTCAAAAAGCAGTTGTCTTATTCTTGTATTAAACAAAACAAGCTTACAGAGGTGCGGTGTCTGCTTGATTATAATTTCGTTCCAAAATGTCTGTTTTTTAAAAATTTCACGCGTCAGACTTAACGGTATAGCCACTCTTATTGTCATAAGTAAACACTTATCCAGATACGAGAAAAGAATTAATTTGTAATGTGCTTGACTGACTTTAAGAATTTAGTAATAAGTCAGGTAGTTCATAAACAAGTATGAAAATAATAATAAGCACAAATGATGCATTGTGTTATATAACGAAGTTTTCATGATGCACTTTTAAGGTTTATTTGTGATTTTGTAATTTTTGTTTATTTATCTTGTCATAGTTGCTTATATAGTCTAATATGTATTTTATTTTTGCTAATATTTTATGACATCCTATACGTATATGTGGTAATGTATCAACTGGTCTTGCAAGTTGAAAAATTATTAATGTAATTACTAAGATCCAATTTATGCTTAATCCCAGTTTTTTGATTTCGTTATGCTGATATTTCCAATACTCTAACGGTCTTAACTCAAAAAATCTTTTAGAAAGAAGTCTGTGATATCCGCGAAGTCTTTTTCGTTTATGATATCGTAAAACATCATGATCTAAATAATATTCACCATATTTTTCTAGTGCTCTTATCCTTTCAATAGTTTTAGTATCAAATAATTTTACATAACTGCTTACTGATTCATTGTGTCTTCTAGTATAAGTAAGTACTTGATGTACAAATCCGAAATCCCATTCTTTTAAAATGTTTAAGCATGCGAAGGTGTCTGCATGTATTTCATCCTCGTCATACAAAAATTCATTATTTTTTATTATGTCTGTTTTTAATAGTAGTGAACTTGGTGATCCAAAAACAAAATATTTTGAAAGTAAATGATTTCTACATATTTCATGTCCGTTGAATACCGATTTTCCGTATTTTAAACCATCAAGAGTTACTATATCTTCATCTAATCGATAGGACCCAATAATACCTACATTTGGATAAGCTTCACCTACTTTTACCATTTTTTCTAAACATTCAGGAAATATCCAGTCATCTGCATGCAATATTTTGCAATATTTACTGTCAAAGTTAATTTTTCTTATCCCATGATTCCAGTTTTTTATTTGTTCTAATACAGATTTATTTGTATAAACTTTAATTTTAAAATTGTTTTTTGCATATTTTGAAATTATTTTTTTTGTATTATCTGAACTACAATTATCAATAATAGTATATTCCCAATTTTTATATGATTGGTTTATGACACTTTCTATGCAATCAGATACATATTTTTCTGCATTATATGCTGGTGTAAAAACACTAACTAATGGTTCAATATTTTGCATATGGATATAAACTCCAACTTTTTTTTATATCATTCCATTTTTTTATAATTTTTGCTGGGCTACCGATTGCTATGCATTGTTCAGGTATGTTTTTAGTCACAACGCTATTAGCTCCAATTATTGTGTTGTTGCCTATATTAACTCCTGGCATAATAGTGCAATTTTGTCCTATCCAGCATCCTTTTCCAATCTTTATTGGTTTTATGTTAGATATTGCTTGATATTTATATGGAATATTTGCAGTATTGTATCCATGTTGATGGTCACTTATAAATATATTAGAAGCGAGCATAACATCATCTTCTATAACAATTTCTTTTACTGCTGATATTATAACATTAGTCGTAGCTGTAACATTATTTCCTATTATTATTGATGGTTCAAATATTTGAATATCCATAAAATATTTTTGCGATTTCATTTTTTTATCTGGATATTTTTTTATAGCATACAGAAAACATCTTGGACCAAAGTTTACATTGTCTCCTAAAAAAATACATTCAGAGTTAGCAATATTTATCGGTTTTTTTAAAATAAGATTTTGTGGATTATTTGCAAATTGTATTGTTCTTCCAGTCTTCAATAGTAAATATATTTTTTCTAAATAACTTATACTTTTTTTGATTTTGTTGATGAATTTATGTGTGTAACAGTTTAGCGCCATTTTTGTGCCTTTTTATTGAATATAAATATATTTATTTTGAATTACATTCATGTTATTATTTTAACAGTTAGTACTAGATGAATTATTCACATAACTTATTTTATATTTGATAAAATACAATCCGTAACAGTTATTTATTTACTTATGTTCATAGTTTGTAAAAGATGCTTGCTATAATTGACCGTACCATGAAATTTAATTCATATTTTTAACCATTCAGGGAGTGCCATCAATACCCACTGAGTATTGAATTGTGGCGTTATCTCTATCCGTGATCGGCAGAGTCGTCCTTGTGCAACAAAGTGCCTGTGCCAAATACTCTTCTTAGACACAGGAAGCCTTCAGGCTTCACACGGGTACTCTACATACGGTTTTGAAGAACATAGTTCTCTACAAGACATTATACACTTGTTAGACAGGCAAATTGAACTGTAACCATTCAGGGGGATGCCTCAATCGGCCTGGTGACAGTCCCCGCGACATCTTTTTCATCACAATATAAAAAGTACGTGAGCAAAGTTTTTGAGCCTGCACAGTTAGTACTTAGCGGGGGACAGTCCCCGGGGCCTGTGCAAGTAATCACCCCCGAGAAACCCCTTGAATGGTTACATTGAACTTTATCCCCCTTAAGAATTACATTTTTTTTAATTACACTCAATTCATTTATTATTATTTTTATGCTTTCTAGATGTTGTAATATATATACTTATCAATAATAGCATCGTATATTTATTTTCTTTACTTAATCAATTTGCTAATGTCATTTTATTGAAATCTTTACTATTTTCAATCATTTCTTCGTAAGTTCCTTGTGCTATTAATTTTCCATTCTTAAGCAAGCATATATTGTCACATTTTTTTACTGTGCTCAAACGATGGGCTATAATTATAATTGTCCGTTCTCCATGCATATGTTCAATAGCTTGCATAACTGCTTTTTCTGTAACAGTGTCTAATGCTGATGTTGCTTCGTCAAACACCATAACTTTTGGATCGTTGTAGAGAGCACGTGCAATGCCTATACGTTGTCTCTGTCCTCCTGACAAACGTATGCCGCGCTCGCCTACAAGTGTATCATATCCCCAGTCAAGATCATTGATTATAAATTCATGTATATGAGCCATTTTGGCACACTTTTTTACCTGATCCATATCAATATCTTTCATTGGAACGCCTAGTGCAATATTTTCAGCTACTGTAGTATCAGTTAAAAAAATATTTTGCGGTACATATCCTAATGTTTGTTGCCAAGATCTGAATATTATATCTGGATTAATATTTATTATATTTTTTTTGCTAGTTGATCCTTTTATTTTTTTTGCGTTTTTATTATGATATGAATATTTTTCATTTTTATATATAGAGTATATGTTTCCAAATACAGGATAGCTGTCAACGTATATTTCTCCTTCCTGTGGTTTTAAAAGTCCCAGAATCACATCAACCAGTGTGGTTTTCCCTGCTCCTGTGGATCCTACCAGACCCACAGAGGTACCTACTTTGATTTCCAGGTTAATGTTTTTTAATGCAGAAGTGGATGCATTGGGATAAGTGTATGTAAGATTATTCAGTGTTATGAGTTTTCTAGGTACCAATGGTTGAGGAACCTTTTTATAAATAACAGCAAGGTTCGATCGAAGGTTAATATCGTTAGACACTACTTCCAGTGCTCCCATACCAAAGCGTAGTCTTGCAAATCCATGGAATATGTTCTGGGTTGCAGGAAGGATTTTGTAAGAAGCAAAGGCAAAGAGCCCAAGCATAGGAAGGATTGCGCCTAAGGCGTTACCGGATAATCCGCCTTGGGATGCCAGTAGCACAAGGACAAGGGCTATTATACCACCAAAAGCCACTGCTTCTACAGCAAACTTTGGAATTTTAGAAATAGTCTCGTTGGTTGCCTGGTACCTGGCTAAACGTATGGAAGGTCTATGGAATTTGGACAAATAGGTGGTTTCTCGACCTAAGAGCTTTATATCTTTAATGCCACCCAAGGCTTCACATGCTGCTGTAAATCGTTCTTGATTGGCCTTGACTCTGTCACGACCGAGACTGGTCAGAAAACTTCGCACAGAGATAAAAATCCCCAAATATATCCCTCCGATAATCAAGATCACCCATGTGGTCAAAAAAGGATTTATGTACATGAGCATTCCAACTATACTCAAAATTACCACGCTGTAAGCGATTATCTGTATACATGGCTGAAACACATTGCTTATCACCTGGTCAACTTCAGAAAGGATATTTTTAGCCATGTCCCCGCTGTGCCTGTCTAAAAAGAAGGTGTAAGGTTGGCGCAAGTAAGTTTCAAGTAGACGTTCGCTTATGGAATGCCTCCTCATTTGAACGAAGCGGTTCAAGATATAATATGTCAGAATACGAAAGAAAGCAGAAAATATGATAACTAGAAATGCTGCAGCACCCAGGACCATAAGAAATGAGTTAATAGAATCAAAACCAATCCCATTGTAGAGTTTAGAGAGTATTTGACTGGTGTGCACTGTATCAGGGTTTCCTAATACGCTTAAGAAAGGTATGACCGATGCTACACCAACTGCTTCTAAAAGAGCCATAATTATGACCATGGAAAGTACCATTGCGCCTCGGCGGCGTTCTTTTAGACTAAGAAGAACAAGTATTTTGCTTATTGTGTCCATAATATAATTAAGTTATGTTAAAAAATTTGAAATAAATAATATATTGATGCTTGCAAGAAATTTTCAGAATATATTGCATTGATTAATTTTAAAAATAAAAATAGATATAAGATTATAAAAAATGGCAAATTCTAAAAGTCCAGTAATTAATAATTCAAAAATAAATCATCCACATAAATCTCTGTTGTTAATGTCTCTGAATTCCTAAGTCGTGACTTTAAAAAAAACATATTAAATTCTAATCATAGTTATCTTGAAAGTATCAAAATGCTGTCATCGCAAAATAAATTACTTAAATAAATTACTCTGGAAAAAAAGCTTCTTTGAAAAGTTGTACAGTTATAACATTCCATAAAATTTCACTGTCAGGACTTGTTTTTATGATATTAAGTATATAATTTTCATCAATCCAATCTTTCCATGTACAATCTTGATTTTTAAATAGAATATCGTACCACATAATAATTTTATTGTTTTTGATTTCACTGTGTCTTATTAGACTTTTATTTGAAAAAATATTTATTTTTTTATAGTGGTTACATATGTTTTTATAAAAAAAATTGATGAATTTAGAAGAATATATAGGACGGTCGTACTTTAAGTGTTTTAGTTGTGGTGCTAATCTGACAGTAATCGCTTCTATAAATCGCATCGATGCATGGTACTGTTCAGGAAGATGCCAGCTAATCTGGATAAGTATTCTATCAAATAATGGTGTCCACCACCATTTATACAAATCTTTGGCGGACATATTATCTTGGCCCCATTTAAGTGCTTTATGTTGCCAATAAAATAATTCAGGCCATCGTGAGTTTGAAACATCAAGGGATTCAAGTTCTACATCAATATTTTTTTTAATTTCAAGGCATTGATAAGGTATATCATTATCAATTTTTAAAAATCTTTCAATTCCATTATTGAGCTTTAAAAAAGTATACGAATTTGTAATCGGTTTTCTTAAACCTGCATGTAGGCCAATGAATACTGGTTTTAATGGCTCGTATTTGTAATTTTCGTCATCAAAAAATTCTTTATTTATTAAATTATGACGAATTGTCTCAATCCCTTCACTAGATTTAATAAATAGTTGTGCACGACTCCTGTATTTAGACAATAAATAAAGTTGATCAATATCTATAGTATTATGTTGAAAATAGAGCATTTTAGAGATTTTTAAAGCTATTTTTGAATCTATGTTGTTTACTAAGTTATAAGATACAACATTACTATTAAAGTCTGTATTGTATAGTGCAGCAGCAATGCAGCGAGAATCACGTCCACCAGTCAACGTTAATAAAGGATCTCTACTAAAATATACTTGCTTTTTAACTCTTTTCTTTAGTTGATGCACACATATATCTACAGCGTCATTAAAATTTTTTGCCTCAGGTTTGCCGATGTAATCACTTAATGCTATGTAAGTTTTTTGTTGAGGAGGTTCATGTTGCCTGAACAATATATGTTTACGACCTTTTATACGTTTAATGTTTTTAAAAAGAGATTCTTGCCCTAAATGGTATCCATATGATAAAAATAAACTTACTTCATTACTGTTCATTTCAAGACGATAACCTGACAAAAGCAGGGCTATTCTTGCACGACTTCCTATAGCCCATCCTTTCGGACCTTTAGCCAGCCACAAGGTCTGGTGTTGTGTTGCACCTGTAGCTATAGCAACATGTTTTTTATGAGAGTTCCAAGCACATATAGAAAAGCTTCCAGTTAATTCAGCTAACCTCTTTGGATGATCAATCACATCATTAGCCAGGTTGTTTAACCATAGTGTAGTGTTTGATATGCCTAGATAATCTTCGCAGACACCAGCCCAGGCACAACCATTTGAACCTTCTTGCATCCAGGGATTCCATTTTAGTATTCCAAGATTATTGCTGATTTGACCGACTATTATATTTCCAATAGCTATAGATCTGAATTCGCAATTTGATGTCAAATTTGTATTATAGAAAGCAGTCAGTTTTTCAAGCATATCATTAAATTGTGCAGCTGCTGATTCTTGCGATGTGCTATTAAACTGCCATAAGTAAATTTGACTCAAAGTATTCTCCTGATTTTGATCAAAATAACTATTTCATTTTGTTTTTTTTGATTTTTCGTTTATCATCAAGCACTTCATTCAAGTTTTTTTCTACTTGTACGTATGTTGTGAGAGATTCAACAACTTTATCAATTCAATTCAGTACATAAGTACTTTTACCTGTGATATTAATTTTACCCATGTTTTCTTATATTTATTGATAATATTAAATCCAGATTTGAGATAGATCATCCCATTTTTTTGATTTTAGCGGATGAACACACATCAATTCACTTAAAGGCATATTATTTTTTGATCTGACTTTAGTCTTCAATAATATAATTATTTCTAATGATTTTTTTGGCATGATAATTATATTCTGACTTATATAAAAGTTTTTTTGATGGTATCACTATTTTTCATATTTTCTGATACATATATGGTGTAGCTGCACTTTGATATCCGTGTTGATGATCACCGACAAAGACGTTGGATGCAAACATGACATCATCTTCGATGGTTATTCTTTCTAATGCTGAAATCTGGACATAAGCAGT